>DASZUZ010000925.1:0-5873 GCA_035547415.1 Bryobacteraceae bacterium
AACGGATACGCTGTTCTGGGCCACCGGGAACCCCTCGCCCGATTACGACGGCTCCGTGCGCCTGGGCGATAATTTATACGCCTGCAGTGTCCTCGCGCTCGATCCGGCGACCGGCCGTCTCAAATGGTACTTCCAGTTCACGCCGCACGATACGCACGACTGGGATGCTACCGAAACTCCCGTCCTGATCGACGCGACCTTCCAGGGCAAACCCCGGAAGCTGATGCTGCACGCGGACCGCAACGCCTTCTTTTATGTGCTGGATCGCGAAACCGGGGAGTTCCTGCTGGGCAAGCCGTTTACCCGCCAGACGTGGGCCAAAGGCCTCGATGCGAAAGGCCGTCCCATTGTCATTCCGAACACCGATCCCACGCCGGAAGGGAACTATGTCTGCCCGGACGCGAGTGGCGGAACCAACTGGGACTCCCCATCTTACGATCCACTGACGAAGTTGTTCTTTGTGGGAGCGCGGGATTCCTGTTCGACTTACAAAAGCATCGTGAAAGAACCGGTTCCGGGCTTGCCTTTCACCGGAACAGGCGATCAGGAAGACGAGTCGGTGGGCGCGAAAGGAGTGATCACGGCGATTGATCCGTTCACGGGCGACGTTCGCTGGAAGTTCCCGTTGCAGTACGGTTCCTCGGCTGCCGGCGTTCTCGCCACGGGAGGTGGCGTTCTCTTCGCCGGGTCAAAGGATGGCTATCTGATCGGCCTCGACGCGCGTACCGGCAGGATGCTCTGGAAATACCAGACCGGAGCGGAAATTCGCAGTTCGCCCATCTCGTACGCGGTCAACGGGAAGCAGTACGTCGCCGTCTCGAACGACTCCGCACTGACGGTCTTCGCCCTCCCCTGATGCGTGACTTCAATCCATGCGGGACGGGGCTTGCGAATCACCATTTCAACATGACGATCCCAGCCGTTACCAGCGCCACAGCCACAATCCGCGCGGGCGTCGCGGGCTCCCGGAACACCACCACTCCCAGCCCAAACGCCAACACCGATTCCATCCCCAGCACGACGATATAAGTCGCCGCCATCTCAGCGCGACGCATCGCCAGCGCCTGCGCGGCGGCTCCCGCGCAGAACAACGCGAACACGAGCGCCGATGGCCACATTCTCGTCAGCCCCGCCGAGTACTTCATCGCCACGCCGCCGGCCGTAAATGCCACTGCCGCCGCGACCAGAAGCGCCGCGTTCACGTCACTGGCCCTGCAGTTTCCGCAACCGGAGAATTAACTGCATCACCTTCTGCTCCAGATCCCCTCGGACCCGCTCATAAACAGTCTTCGGCCGCTGAAAAGGATCTTCCACCTTCCACTCGAGCACCTGCCGCGGCGGCTTCCCCGGCAATCGGAAGCCCGACATGTTCACGACAATGTCGAAGCTCAGCGCTGTTACCGGATCGTAAGGCGTGGGAACGTGATTCGAAATGTCGATGTTGATCTCGCGCATGATCTCGACTGTCTCGCGCGCAACGAGTTGAACGGCCGCGAGGCCCGCGCTTCTCGCGACCAGAACATCGCTGCCGTAATGATTGGCGAACCCCTCCGCCATGGGACTTCTGCAGGTGTTGCCGATACAAACAAAAAGGATCCGTTTCAAAGTTTGCTCAGGAATAGCTTGTGTACCCTTGCGTCGTCAGTCAGTTCCGGATGAAATGTCGCGATCAGATGTTTACCCTGTTCGACCAAAACCGGATCCCCATCATATTCCGCGAGCACTCGTACTTCGGGTCCGGTCCGCCGGATTATCGGAGCACGGATGAAGACTGCCTCCACGTCGCCTTCGCCCACGCGGCGCCGGAACTCCGCATCCGGCTCGAGTCGCGCCACGCGGCTGTCGACCTGCCGGCCATAGGCATTGCGCTCCACCGTCAGATCAACGGCGCCGAAACTCTCCTGGTCCGGATTCCGCACGTCCTTCGCCAGCAGGATCGCGCCCGCGCACGTTCCGAACACGGGCTTCTCTTTCACGAACTGGCGCAACGGTTCTTTCAGATTCATGTAATCGAGGAGCTTGAGCATTGTCGTGCTCTCGCCCCCCGGGATTACCAGTCCGTCCAGACGGTCGAGTTCTTCGGCCGTCCGGACCTGAACCGCTTCGGCGCCCGCGCGCTCGAGCGCCTTCTGGTGCGCTTCGAAATCGCCCTGGAGCGCGAGTACGCCGACGCGTTTCTTTTCCATTACCAGCCTCTGCCGGCCATCAACTCGCTCTCCGGCAATTTCGTGATGTCGAGACCCGGCATGGCCATCCCGAGATCCTCGCTCGCTTCGAGCAGTTTCGCCGGATCTTTGTAATAGGTCGTCGCCTTTACGATCGCCTTGGCGCGCGTTTCCGGATCTTCGCTCTTGAAAATGCCCGATCCGACGAAGACAGCCTCCGCGCCCAGTTGCATTACCAGCGCCGCATCCGCCGGGGTGGCGATACCCCCCGCCGAGAAGTTCGGTACCGGCAGTTTGCCGTTCTCGGCAACCCATTCGACCAGATCGAGCGGCGCGCCGAGGTTCTTCGCTTCATGAACCAGTTCTTCCTTGCCCAGCACCGTGAGTTGCTTCATTTCTTTGACGATCGTCCGGATGTGCCGCACGGCTTCCACGATGTTGCCTGAACCCGCTTCGCCTTTCGTGCGGATCATCGCCGCGCCTTCCGCGATGCGCCGCAGCGCTTCGCCAAGATTACGGGCGCCGCACACAAACGGTACTTTGAAATCCCGCTTGGCGATGTGATGCTCTTCGTCAGCGGGCGTCAGCACTTCGCTTTCGTCGATGTAATCGACGCCAAGCGCCTCGAGGATCCGCGCTTCCATGAAGTGGCCGATCCGCGCCTTCGCCATCACGGGAATCGAAACCGCCTCCATGATCTCGCGGATCTTGCTCACCGGCGACATGCGCGCCACTCCGCCTTCCTTGCGGATATCCGACGGCACCCGCTCCAGGGCCATTACCGCCGATGCGCCGGCCTTCTCCGCAATCAGCGCCTGTTCCGCGTTGACGACGTCCATGATCACGCCGCCTTTCAGCATCTCTGCCAGACCGACCTTCAGCCGGAATTGTTCGTCTTTCAGAATCATCGTTACCCTCTCCTATACCAGCGCGAGCGTCGGCCTGGACGCATCGTCGCGTAATCCTGTCGCATTGGAAATCACAGTGCCGAGGATCGCGATCCCCCGGCGAATTTCATCCGGATCGAGCCCCGCGAAACTCAGCCGCAAACCCGAATCGAGCGGGCGCGAAATCGAAAAGTACCGTCCGGGCAAGTAGTCCACGCCGGCCTGCTGTGCAAGGCCGCGCAGAGCGCTCGAATCCAGCCCGCTCGGCAGATCGAGCCAGAGATTCATACCGCCGTCGGGCGTCCTGAACCGGCAATCGGGCAGATGCCGGTGGCACGCCTGCTCCAGCGCGCGCAGCCGCTCCCGACCCGCCGCGATCATCTGCTCCTGATGCTTCGCCAGCCGTCCCGATTCCGCAAAGCGAAGCAGGAAGGCCTGTGAAAGCTGGTCCGTGTGCAGGTCCGCGAGTTGTTTGAGTTCCGTCACACGGCGTATCACTGGCTTCGGCGCGATGATCCATCCGCATCGCATTCCCGGAAATGCAATCTTCGAAAAGCTGCCCAGCAGGATCACGTTCGAGTCGAGCGACTTGAGCCGCGGCGCCGTTGGCCCGTGATAGGCAAGCTCGCTGTAGATGTCGTTCTCGATAACCACGGCGCCCGCCGCGCGCGCCATGCTCACGATCGTCCGCCGGTTCACGGTGGGAATCGATGCTCCCGTCGGATTCTGGAATGACGGGGTGAGCACGATCACTCTGGCGCCCCCGTCGAGCGCTTTCTGCACCGAGTAGGGGTCCGCGCCTTCCGCGGTCACGTTCACCCCGATCAGTTCGGCGCCCGCTTCCAGAAACAGATTCCTCAGACCGGGATACACGGGCTCTTCGATCGCGACTTTGTCACCCGCGCGCACCAATGCCCGCCGCAGCAGATCCACCGCCTGCTGGCAGCCGCTGGTGATCAGAATGTCATCCGTTTCGCGCGCGTACTCGGCGCGTTCCAGCAGAAACTGGCGCAATGGCTCGTAACCGCTCGGCGACCCGAGTTGCAGCAGCGATCTGATCCTGTCACTCGCCAGCACTTCGGCGCAGCATTCCCGAAACTCCACCACCGGAAACAAGTTCTCGGAAGGACGAGAGGCCGAGAAATTGATCGCATCGTGCCGCGAGGCGCCGGTCGAAGTGGAGACCGAAGCAGTCAGGGCTCGGGACCAGTTGACGCCCGGTGCCTCCCGCGCCGGGACGTCGCAGACGAAACTCCCGCGGCCCACGGACCCTTTAATCAGTCCACCCTGTTCCAGAAGATCATACGCGGAGGATACGGTGGTCCGGTTCAGGCCAAGCTGACCAGCCAACTCGCGGGTTGGCGGCAACCGGTCGCCGGGCAGAAGTTCGCCAGTTTCGATCAGCCGCTGGAGATACACGCCAAGCTGTCGATAAAGAGGGACATTCGAGTTGGCGTCCAGTTCCGGCCGAATTCCCATTGCCAGTCCATTCTAACAGTCCAAGCCAGTCCAATGCATTTGATACTCTGGCTGCTGACATGACTGGCTTGAGCGATCTGATCCGCAATCACATCGAATACACGATCTGGGCCACGAACCGCCTCATTGAAGTGTCCGCCAATCTGACGCCTGACGAGTTACACCGCGATTTCGGCACTGCCGACAAGAGCATTCAGGGCACGCTCACCCACCTCATGCGAGCCGAGAGGACATGGTTTCGCAGAATTCACGAAGGCACACCCAGCATTCCCTGGGGTTTTGCCGCGGACGGACAGTGGGAAACGCTGGCAGCGGAATGGCCCCGAATTCATCAGGACTGGCGTGATTGGGCTGCAGCTTTATCCGACGCGGATGCGGAAGCGATTCTTGACTACACGGATCTGAAAGGGCAGCGGTGGAGCCAGCCCATCTGGCAAATCGTGCTGCACGTCGTTAATCACGCGACGCACCACCGTGGCCAGATCTCGGGCTTTCTTCGGGCAACGGGTAAAACGCCACCCCCTCTCGACTTCATCGCATTCGTGCGCCAGTCCGGTTGACCGGGCTTTGATATGTTCTCCCGATCCATCGTCAAGCTTCCACAATCTCTTTACGATCGCGCCCGTGCCGCCGCGGAACGGGCAGGGTATAGTTCCGTCGACGAATTTATCCTGCATGCCATTGAAAAAGAACTGGTTCACCTCGAAGAAGCCGAAGCGAAAGAGGCGATTGCAAAACAGTTGAAGGGCCTCGGCTATCTGGAATGACGCGTTTCCTGCTTCTCGTCCTGGCCGCGGTCTGTTACGGCGTTTTCGCCGCGCTGATCTTCCGCCGCCTGGCCAAAATGGCTTTGCTTTTTCGAGTCGCCAACCGCCTGGTCGCCCGCGTCATGGAGTTCCGCCTGTTCATTGACGAGCCGGCCCTCATCCTTCGAGCCCAGCTTTCCTTGATTCGCGATAATGTGCTTCTTTTCAGATGCATAGCGCTCCCTCTCGGGATCGCGGCAACATCTTTTCTGCTGCTGTACAGCCCGCTCGATCGCTATTTCGGCGCTCCTCCTTTGCGCGTCGCCGAGACCGTTGTGGTAACTGCGCCTCTTTCCCTGAACCCGGTATTTCCGTCCGGCGTCATCATCGAAACGCCGCCGGTTCGCGTGCCGCGCAAAGGCGAAGTGAGTTGGCGTATCCATGTCGAACGCGAAAGTCAGGCGATCTTCCCTAGCGGCTTGAAGATAGGCCGCCGTGACGGGGATATCAGAGATGAATGGGTAGTACTATTTTTTACGGTCTCTGGTGTAACTTCGCTCCTGGTACCTGGTATCTCTCGAAAGTAGCGATTTCCT
>DASZUZ010000926.1:0-2624 GCA_035547415.1 Bryobacteraceae bacterium
CGCGCGTCGTGTCAGATGGGCGGAAGTCTGCACGGATCTTCTTTCCCGGTTTCGAAAGCGCGCCAGACTTCCAGCGCCTGGATGGCGAAGGCGGTCGAAACCGGATTCGCATGAGGAATGAGTTCGCCGTCTCGACGTCCAAAAAGGAAAGCTCCGTCGACACGCGGATCTTCGCTGCTTGTCTGGAACGCTGCGAGCGCCTGCGCTTCCTCCCGCGCCGCTTCCATGTCGACCGGAACCACCGCGGCGCCATAAACGCGCGCCCGGAGCAACTGAGCGTACACGTCCGACCGCGCGAACTCCGGCGCGATGTCGCGAAGATAATGAGACGCCGCGTCGAGACCGTAGCGGTATGCTTCCACGCAGTCCGAACGGTCGAGAGCCGGAGAGATTGCTTCGAGGAAATAACAATAAGCGTGCAGGCGGTCCATCACACGCGCGCGCGCCGGTGTTCCGGGAAGAAAATCACGATGCGCGCGCAGTGCGTCCTCGAGCATTTCGAAATAGGCGCCACTGAGTTCGCCGTCTCCAGTGATGTTCGCGACCTCCAGCCATGCGAGCGCCGACTTCAACTGGTAGCAGCCCGGCATACGCGACCAGTGTTGCTGGCGGGTGAGCGGCTGTTTTTCGGGGAGGTTCAGGATCGGGTGATAATCGCTGCCCGAATGAAAATCGGCGATCATGCCGTGCGCCGCCTGGTTCGCCAGATCGAGCAGGCGATCTTCGCGCGTCTCCCGCCAAACGGCGAGCAGTCCGCGGATGATGATGCCGCAATCGAAGAAGTAGGCGTGATGATCGATGGAATCCGACGGCGACGGATGCTCGAACGGAAAGGTCCCGAGCGCATCGTCCCAGGCGTGATCGCAAAGGAACGCCGCGGTGCGGCGCGCCCGGTCGAGATAGACCTCGTCCTTCGTCGCGCGAAACAGGAATATCAGAGTACTCGCCACGTAGCCGGTAATCTCGGTGGAAACGGGCTTATTGGCGTGAAGGTCGGCTCGATGGAAACGCGCTACGCCACCGGATGGTTCCTGTATTCCCGAGTGCAGAAACCACTGTCCCGCGCGCGTCAGGGGAAGCACTTCAGACAAGCAGTCAGTCTAGCATTCGTGCGATATCCTGAAACCCGGTCAAGACATGAAACCAGTTCCTCCAGAACAGCAGCAATCGCTTGTCTCACGCCTGATGGACGCATGCGGCGGATCCTATTCCCCCGAGACGCGCCGCAAGTTCTTCATCTCCGGTCCGCAGTGGGCCGCGGCATATGAAGGACAGGCTCTTTTTCATGCGCCGACGCGGCGTCCGGTCTCGTTTGAGGAAGTGATCCGCGAATACGCGAAGATCGGAATCGGATACTGGACGACTCACGATACGGACGTGATCCCGGCGGATCAGTTGGGCAAGGACGGGCAGCACGAGATCGTGGCGCGAATCAAAAAGGCGCTCGCCGACAACGGTCTTGCGTGCTCGATGGTGACGACCGAGACGTTCCATCACGAGGTGTTCGCGGCGAGCCCCGCCGCCGAATCGCCGGAAGTCCGGCAGTACGCCGCGTGGCGAGTCTGCAATACGGTGGACATCGGTCATGAACTGGGCGCGCAGTTTGCCGTGTACTGGCCCGGCTCGCTTGGATACCAGATACAGGGCGCCGTGGAGGAGACCGAGACGCTGCGATGGTATGCCGAGTCTCTGAACGCCGCGTGCGAGCACGATATCGAGGTTGCGAAAAAGAAGGGCCGGTCAACGCTGAAACATTGCATGGAGGCGAAGCCCTTCGAGCCGCAGGCCGAAATACTGCTGCCCACGAGCGACGCCATGCTGGCCTTCATCAATTCGGGGCTTTTGACGCATCCGGAAATGGTGGGGCTGAATCCGGAGTATCTGCATGAATTGATGTGGGGCGGCGCGCCGAGAGCCGCGCTCGCGCGGGCTCTTGTCGCTGGCAAACTCTGGCACTTCGACATCAACGACGGGTACCGCCTCAAGCACGATGTGGATATCGCGGTTGCTCTGGTCAACCCTCTGGACTGGCTGAACGTGCTGGTGCTGCTTCGCAGTCATGGCTATAAGGGTCCGTTCAATCTCGATTTCAAGCCGCCGCGCACCACCAGCAACTTCGGCGTATTCAAGGTGAGCTTCCCGACCGCCGTCGACCGCTTTATCACGCTGTGGGAAATGGCGGGGGAGGTTCTGGGAGATTCGGTGATCCGCGAGGCGACCGATGCCCTGAAGGCCGGTTCCGGCGTGAAAAGCGGCGATCCGCGCGAGTTGTTCGAGGCGAACAAAGAACTGCTCACGCTGCACGAATTGATCGGGCACAGGCTGGTGCAGATCCTGCTCGGGCTGCACCGCGGGCGCGTGTACTCGGTTTAGCGCGTCACGCCCAATCGTCGAGCACGTAAACTCCGGGGCGGCTGTATCCGGCCATGCCGCCCTTGAGCATCTGAACTCCCTGCATATCCGCGCGGAAGCCTTTGGCGAGCATTGACCGGTAGGCTTCCGTGCGGGCTGTGTTGACGCCTGCCCGGAACTTTCGGGCGCCGGCTGATTTCGCATATGCGGCACAGGCATCGAGTAGGCGATCGAAGTCTTCGCCTGCTCGCGACCCTGGCCGTACCGCGCCA
>DASZUZ010000927.1:0-4823 GCA_035547415.1 Bryobacteraceae bacterium
CTACGGTTTCGAACGTGGAGACGTCCACGTTGGCGCTGTGCGGCAGCGTGGTCGATCCACCGTCGGCGAGGAAGTTCGCATAGTACGGAAGATTGCCGTTGACCGCGACACCCGTGCCGGAGCCGGATGCGCCGGGCAGCAACTTCGTGAAGTTCGCCCAGTTTTCGCCCACCTGAGGGAGCTGCGCCATCGATTCAGACTGCAGGGACGTGGCCTGTTCACCGGTTTCGGTCTTCAGAAGCGGCGCTTCCGCCGTGACTTCCACCTGCTGCGATGTGGTGCCGACGTTCAGTTGGGCATCCACGGTGATCGCGCCGACGCGAAGGTCGATGCCATCACGAACCAGGGTGCCGAAGCCGCCTTTGCTGAACGTGATCTTGTACTTGCCGGGGAGAATGGAGACCGCGTCGTAAATGCCAGCGGCGTTGGTGCTGAGTTGCTTGGAAACTCCCGTGTCCGTATCGAGAACGACCACCGAAACGCCGGGGATAACGGATCCCGACGCGTCGGTTACAGTGCCACGGATTTCACCGGAGTTAGTGTTCTGAGCGAGCCCGAGTCCGGCTGCGCAGAGTAAAAGTGCTACTGCTGTGCGAGCGCTCTGGCCCCTCATTGCGGAACCTCGTTTTTCAAATTGAATTCACCTTTTCAAGAAAAGAGATCGCGTCCGGCCGCACACGACGACCCGCACCCTGTAAAAGGGCGATCCGGGGAATTGCAACCAACGTGAGAAGACCGAAGCACCTGGATGCTATACCCTTTGCCGCCGGGGTTTCAGACTCGTTACAGCATCCGGGATGTATCAGGTTACTAGTTGTTTTATACTAATGATTTACAGGGATGTAAAAAGCCTGTAACAAGGCCGTTACGGTCGGAGTGGCCGCCGCGATTGTAAGATTTTGTAACGTCCGCCGCCCTTTCTCAGTCAATTCAGAAGTTGCGAAAGTTTCCAGATAAAGGTAGTCCTTGTCCGACTTCAAAGTAGTGGAACAGCCACAGACGGCTCACCCGCCTGACGTGGACCCGGTCGCCATCCGCCGACAACTGGAGCGACTTCTTGCAGATCCGCTGTTCAAGAACAGCCGGCGTTATCCGAAATTGCTCCAGTATGTGGTGGAGCACACCCTTGACGATTCAAGATCGGAACTCAAAGAGCGAACTCTGGGCGTCGACGTTTTCGGGCGCAATCCCGATTACGATACCGGGATCGATCCCGTGGTCAGAATCACGGCGGCGGAGGTGCGGAAACGCCTCGCGCAGTATTACAACTCGCCGGTTCACGAGGACGAGATCCGGATCGATCTGCCCATCGGTTCGTATGTGCCGGAATTCCGGGCGCCGGTCGCCAGAGAGCCCGAGCCCGCGCCAGTTGAACCTTCTCCGGTGGAGACTCCTCTGCCGGAAGAGACCCCTTCGCGTCAGCGACGTTTTCGCGCAGTGTTGTGGAGCGCCGCCGCAGTGGCGGCGGTGGCAATTGCTCTCCTTGCGTGGTGGGCAGTGCGACCGCGCGTGCGTGTTATCGACGCATTCTGGACTCCGGTCCTGGGCAGTTCCGATGCTGTTCTGCTGTCCGTGGGGCAGCGGGAAGAACCGATTGTTACCGGCGGGAAGGCGACTACGCCGGCCGCCAGTCAGATTACCCTGTTTCAGCTTTATCACCTCGGCAGCCAGAACGTAGCCGTGCCGGACGTCCTTGCGCTGACGCGACTGGGCGCCCTCATGGAAAAGCGGCATCTTCGGTATCACATCCGGGGCGCCAATCAGACCACGCTGTCGGATTTCCGCGACGATCCCGTTGTCCTTATCGGCGCGTTCACCAACGACTGGAGCATGCGGCTGACCAAGCCGCTGCGGTTCAGTTTCGAGCGGCAGAATTCGCTCTATATCATTCGCGATCGTCAGAATCCCGGGCAGAATAAGTGGTCCGTCGATTACAACACGCCTTATCTGCGACTCGGCGTCGATTACGCGTTGATTTCGCGCGTGATCGATCCGGCAAGCGAGCGCATGGTGGTTGCCGCGGGAGGATTGAGCGGCTATGGAACGGAGGCTGCGAGCGAATTCCTGACCGAGCCCGATTACATGAAGAAACTGGCCGCCGTCGCGCCGCGGGACTGGTCACGCAGGAACATGCAGGTGGTGATTTCCACGCGGGTCATCAATGGAAACTCGGGGCCGCCGGAAGTCGTCAGCGCGATTTTCTGGTAGTTACCGGCGCGAGAAGCGCTCCTTCTTTACGATGCCGGAACCTTCGCGAATGACCACGAGCTGGTCCACGTCTACCTGACCGATCTTTTCCTGCTTGCCGTTCGGCCAGCGAACGTCGACCGCGGCGGATGTCGCTTTGCCGAGACCGAAGTGCAGCCGGCGGTCACTGGCTGACACATAGGACGATTGCGCGGTAACCGCCTGCGCCTGCTTCCGGTCGCCATAGGTGACGATGACCTGCGCGCCGATTGCGCTGCGGTTCGATTCAACGCCCTGCAGGAAGACCTTGAGCCAGTGATTGCCCCCGCTCACGTCATTCCGCAGCAGGGAAGGCGGCTCGTTCAGATTGACGATCAGGATATCGACGTCGCCATCGTTGTCAAAGTCGCCGAAGGCCACGCCGCGGCTGCTGTGCGGCACGTGAATGGCAGCGCCCCCCTGCTCGAGCAGTTCCTCGAAGTGACCGTTCCCCAGGTTTCGAAACAGAACGCAGGGCGTCTTGTACGGATACGCGTGCAGCTTCACCTCGGGCTCGGGATACACCATCCCGGTTGCGAAGAAGAGGTCGGGAAGCCCGTCGTTATCGAAGTCCGCGATGGCCGCTCCCCAACTCACGTAACGCGTTTCCACGCCGAGTCCCGCCCGGATTGTGACGTCGCGGAAGTTGCCGTGCCCGTCGTTTTCGTAGAGAACAGGCGTGTCTTCGGTGAAGTGGGTTTTGAAGATATCGATTGCGCCGTCGGTGTTGAAATCGCCGATGCCGACGCCCATGCCGGCCTGCTCCTGTCCGTCTTCGTTGAGCGCGACGCCGCGCTCGAGACCCACTTCCGTGAAAGTGCCGTCGTGATTGTTCCGGAACAGCAGGCTTGCCGACGTGTCGCAGGCGACGTAGATGTCGGGCCATCCGTCTCCGTCGAAGTCGGCTGTCACGGCTGTCAGCGCGAATCCGGGCTTAACGGTAGAGATGCCCGCTTTTTCACTGACGTCCGTGAACGTGCCGTCGCCGTTATTGTGATAGAGGCGGCAGGCCTCCTGCTGGAACCCGACCGGGCCGCAGTTGACCGGCACGCCTTTCCAGTTACATGCCGGATTCTTGCCGGCAGGAGCTACCTTCGCGGGATCGAACACGAGATAGTGCGAGACGAACAGATCGAGCCTGCCGTCGCGATCGTAATCGATCCACGTACAGCCCGTCCCGTAACGCGTGCCCTTGTGCAGCAGGCCGGCCTTCTCCGTGACGTCGCTGAACGTGCCGTCGCCGTTGTTGTGGAACAGGATGTTCTGTCCCCAGCAGGTGATGAAGACATCGTCGTAGCCGTCATTGTCGTAATCGCCCACGGTGAGGCCGCACGCCCACACGCTGCGCCCCAGCCCGGATTTCTCCGTCACATCGGTGAAGGTGCCATCGCGGTTGTTCTTGTAGAGCCGGATGATGGCTTCTTTGGGGGTGCCCTGATAACGGCGGCCGGTGAGGACAATGATGTCGATCCAGCCGTCGTTATCGTAATCGATGAACGCAACTCCGCATCCCATCGCTTCGAGGATGTAATCGGTGTGGCCGACGCTGCCGTAGATCACGGGCGCGTGCAGGCCCGCGGCTTCGGAGACGTTCACGAAGCTGGAGTGAAAAGGCAGCCCGGAGGCTTTGCCGCGAGGCAGGGCCTTCACTCCTCGCGAGGCCATTCCGCGGGCTTCCTGCGCGGATGCGCGGCCGATCAGGGCTGGTCCGAGCAGCAACGGCAACGCCTGGCGGCGTGTCAGACGGTTCACCTTTCAGGATAACCGTGCGATCTCACTTTGCGGCGCGAACTTCGATCTGGCCATCCCGCACCCGGACCTCGAATGCCGGCTGCGGCGTTGTGGCCGGGCCGTTCACAACGGAACCATCGTTCATATCGAATGTGGAACCGTGCCAGGGGCATGTCACGCAATCGCCCTCGAGTTTGCCTTCGGAAAGCGGCCCGCCCTGATGCGAACACGTCTCGCCGATAGCCAGAATCCGACTCCCTCGCCTGAGCAGCAGGATGCGTGCGCCGTTGTGTTCCGCGCGCTTCATTTGATCGTCCGGCAGGTCCGATTCGGGCATCACGGCTGTCCAGTCCGAGGGCTGCTCTACGTCGTTTGCGCGATTCACTCCGTCACGGAATCGATAGACCAGTTCGCCGCCGATCCAGGCCGACGCGAGCATCAGGCCCCAGCCGGTCATGGCGAGCGCGCGGCCAAGCGTCCGGTCTTTGTTCCGCCGCGCGATCAGCGAGCCCGTATACAAGGACGCCACTACGGCGTTCAGCATCCCGTGAACCAGTCCGACGCGCCGGTCTTTGCCGCTGAGATCTTTCCAGTCGGTAAGTCCGGTTACGGCCACGGCGGCGGAACCGGCGAGTCCGAGCGCGATCGCGGCATCGGCAGCGTCTTTGATGCCGCGCCGTCCGCCGCTGACCTCCATGCAGTCCAGAACCAGCGCCGTGGTCCATGCGCCGATCGGAATATCCGTGAGAACCGGATGCAGCGGGTGCCCCAGCCACGTGCCATTCAGCGCGTTCTGAACTTTCTTCCCCGCGTCGCCGGCGGATTCGAAGGCCTGCGATACGGCGGACTGCACCGGTTCCTCGATC
>DASZUZ010000928.1:0-3417 GCA_035547415.1 Bryobacteraceae bacterium
GTGATTTCGAATTCGCCGGCAAGATACACTTCTAGCAGAGCGAGTATGAGCACGGCCGCGCTGATGAGCGTCGAGGAGTATCTCGAAACGTCCTTCGAGGACGGCGACCGGGAATTCATCGACGGAGAACTACTGGAGAGAAACCTGGGAGAAATCAGCCACAGCGATATTCAGACTCTGCTGAGCGCATGGTTTGTCGCAAAGCGAAGGGTTCCTGGCGTTTACCCGCTGATCGGAGTTCGCGTGCGCGTTTCTCCGACGCGCTATCGAGTACCTGACGTCACTGTTGTGCGGGGGGAGAAGCCGTCGGGTCGCGTTATTACCGAGCCGCCTTTTCTTGTCATTGAGATCCTGTCGCCGGAAGACCGCGCGAGCCGGACCGAAGAAATGATCGACGATTACATCCGCGCGGGCGTTCGATTCGTGTGGGTCATCGATCCCGAGACCGGGAAAGGCCACATCTACACGCAGGATCGCCGGATCGCCGTTGAAGACGGCGTCTTCCGAGCCGAAGATCCGCAGATCGAAGTCCATTTTGCCGAACTCGCCGCCTGACACGTGCCTGAAATCCAGAACAACCTCGGGACCTTCCGCCAGAAACGAGGCTTTTCCGCCATTCAACTGGCCAGTCTGGCGGGCGTGAGCCGGCAGACGATCTACGCCATCGAGGCAGGCAGTTACGTTCCCAACACGACGGTCGCGCTTCGTCTGGCGCGCTCGCTCGAAGCCACTGTCGAAGACCTTTTCGCGCTGCCCGAAGAGGCGCAGCCTCCCGATCTGCGCCCCGAGCAGGTCACGCTACTGCCCGGCTCCGAGACGCCTCAACCGGGACAGCCGGTGCAACTCTGTCACGTCGACAGGAAGCTCATGGCATCCGCGCCGTCTCCGCTGCCGTGGTATTTTCCGGCCAGCGATGCGATTGTGGCGGAGAGCAAACCACGAGAAGGAAAAACGTGCGTGCAGGTCTTCCAGCCGGATGATGCTCTCCGAAACCGCATTCTGGTGGCGGGATGCGATCCCGGCATTTCCGTGCTGGCGCGGCATATGCAGACAACCGGCGTGGAACTGATTCTCGCGCACCGCAACAGTTCGCAGTCACTCGCGTTGCTCAGGGACGGTTGCGTTCACATCGCCGGCACTCATCTGCGGGATGAAGCGAGCGGCGAGTCCAATATCCCGCAGATCGGGCGCCTCTTTTCAAAGAATGCGGTCGCGGTGATCACCTTCGCCGTCTGGGAAGAAGGCATTCTCACGGCGCGGGGAAATCCGAAGCAGATCCGGTCTATCGAAGATTTCGCGCGGCCGGATGTCACGATCGTGAATCGCGAGAAAGGCGCCGGCAGCCGGAACCTCCTGGACTCCCATCTGAAGCGGCTGAGGATCGATCCACGAAAAGTCCAGGGCTACGATCGCACCGCTCCAGGCCATCTTCCGGCGGCGTGGCGAGTCCGAAGCGGCGAGGCGGATTGCTGCATCTCGACCCACGCCGCGGCGCGGCTGTTCGGACTTGGCTTTGTCCCGCTGGTAACGGAAAGATATGATCTGGCGATCCGGAGGCAACATCTCGATCTGCCTGCTATCCAGACGCTGCTCGATACGCTGAATCGCTCCACGTTCCGGCGGGAACTCGAGAGTCTTGGCGGATACGACACTAAAGCCGCCGGACAGCGCATGCTGTAGTCGATTCGTGATCGCCATGTCTCAGTGGCCCCGCTGCCCGACCCTGTATGAGATCAACACCTGGGTCTGGCTAGGCGAGCTTCGCGAAAGGTTCGGCGACTCCACGCACCTCGGCTGCGTGCCCGAGGCAGAGTGGGATTCCCTCGCGCGGTTCGGGTTTGACGCCGTGTGGCTGATGGGCGTGTGGGAGCGAAGTCCCGCGGGCATCGCCATCGCGAACGGGAATCCCGGTCTTCTGCGAGACTTTCGACGCGCGCTGCCGGATTTTCGACCGCGGGATAACGTCGGATCGCCATACTGCGTCCGCCGGTATGTCGTGGATCGGCAACTGGGCGGACCGGAAGGTCTCGCTGTCGCGCGCGCGGAACTGGCAAAACGGGGCATGCGACTCATCCTCGATTTTGTGCCCAACCACGTCGCGCCGGATCACCCGTGGGTCCTGGAGCATCCTGATTACTTCATACATGGCGACGTGGAAGACATAGCGCGGGATCCCGCATCATTCGTTGAGGCAGAAGGATGCGTATTTGCCCGCGGGCGCGATCCGAACTTCCCCGCATGGCAGGATGTCCTGCAACTGAATGCCTTCCAGCCGGGGCTTCGCGAGGAGGCGAGGAAAACCCTTTCCGGCATCGCCGCGCAATGCGATGGCGTGCGCTGCGATATGGCGATGCTTCTGATGAACGCGGTCTTCGAGCGCACATGGGGAAACCGCGCGGGCCCGCCACCCGCGACCGAGTACTGGACGGATGCGATCTCATCCATCAGGGGAACGCATCCCGACTTCCTCTTCGTCGCCGAAGCTTACTGGGACCTGGAGTGGGCGCTTCAGCAGCAGGGGTTCGATTTCTGCTACGACAAACGCCTCTATGACCGGCTCCGACGCGAGGATGCCGGGAGTGTCCGGCTGCACCTCCAGGCCCCCGTCAGCTACCAGGAAAAGCTGGTCCGGTTTATTGAGAACCACGACGAATCGCGAGCGGCGGCGGCTTTCTCGCCTGAGCGGGAGAGGGCGGCGGCCGTCATCATCGCCACTCTGCCGGGTGCGCGCCTTTTTCACGATGGACAAACGGAAGGGCGCAAGATCCGGCTGCCTGTGTTCCTGGGCAGGCGTCCAGCAGAAGCTGCCGATCAGGCGCTGGAGAAATTCTATGAGACGCTCCTGAAGGCAATCGACAACTCTCCGCTCCGCGACGGGCAGTGGAGCTTATACGAGTTCGCGAGCCAACCAGATCCAGGCGATGTGCTCGGCTGGACCTGGAAACACGGCGAGCGGCAATGTCTGGTGCTGGTCAATTTCGGCGGTCATCCGGCCCAGCCGTGTATTGAAGCGCCGTGGAGCGAGTATTCCGAGTGGCACGATCTCTTCTCCGGAGAGAGTTACCGACGAAGCGGCACCCGTACTGGAAACGCGCCATTCCGTGTAGAACTGGAACCGTGGAGCTATCGCATTTTCGAGTTCAGCTAAAAAAAAGATGCTGGTCCCGAGGGACCAGCATCATTAGTGACCACAGGGAGGTCTATCTCGAGCACTGGCGGCGGAAACGCATGGCGGCAATCCCCAGCAATGCGGAACCGAGCAGCGCCATCGTGGCCGGCTCGGGTGACACCGCACCGGCGCTGACATTGACCACAGCCAGAAAAAGATTGTCGTCCGCGGATGGATTATTGAGAGCAAGATTAATCGCGTTGTCGCCCTGGTGAATTTCAGAAACCAGGCTGTAGCGCTCATGATCC
>DASZUZ010000929.1:0-5472 GCA_035547415.1 Bryobacteraceae bacterium
GTACCGGTGAGCCGGTAAGTGGCCTCGTCCATCGATTCATTGATACCGGTGAGCGAATTGTAGAGCGTCATCATCATCAGGTAAGGCGTCCACTTCTGCTGCTGAAAGACGTTGAAGTGGTATGTCTTCTCAGAGCGGATCTGGTTGCCATCGCCGAAAGACCGGACCTTCACGGTCACGGGCGCCATCGGCGCTTCATCGCCCAGCACGCCCATGATTCCGCTGTGGCGATCCTGATGCAACGCGCCGACGATTTCCGTTGCATTGGCGATCTTATTCGGCTGGTAGGAAGATCCGAGCACCATCAGGACTTCGCCCTTGCTCATGGGCATGTCTACCGGTCCGATGTTGAAGAACGGGTGCCCGAAGGCGAGAATGCGCTTGCCGTCGTTATACGTCACCGTACCGAGTCCCGTCACGCCCATGTCGCCGGATACCAGCACGCCCGCGACGGTCTGGCCCGGCTGCAAAGCGTTCTTCCAATCGCCCGTCGGCTTCGGCGAATTGAGCGCGGAACCCGCGCCGCCCTGCGCTACGGTGACGCCGAGTTGATTGAACAGCGGTGTGAATGCCTGCAACGCCTCCTCGTGAAATCCGGAGAAAGCCAGCGGCGTCGCTATGGGCGACAGTGTCGGCAGAACAGAGGGCGAGACGCCCGCAGCCATGACATGCTGCAGTAAGTCATTCGGGACCGTTACCGCCGCGCGTTCCCGCGGAGCACGATCCGGAGTCTTTGCGTCGGACGGCCGGGACTTGTCGAACTGGTTAATTTCGAGCATCAGTTCGATGGGCGTGATGCCGCAGATCGCGTCGGGGGAAAAGGTGCTGAGCCGCAGCGCCACGGCGCCAATCAGCTTCCCGTCGATGTAGACAGGGCTGCCGCTCATGCCGCCGGCGACGTTGGTGCGCTGCGCCTTGCCGCCCATCTTGCCGAGGATAATATCCTGCCCCGGTCCCCACATATTTTTCCAGGATCCGATAATTTCAATCGGTATCGCTTCGGGAGAATCGCCCTGGAATACGGTCCAGGCGACGGCCTTCATGCCCGGCTTTACCTCACTGGCTTTGAGGATTTCAACCTTGCCCGCGCGGGGAGGCTGAGGTTCGGTCGCAAGAGAGAAGAGTGGCGTAACCAGCGCGCAGGCCACGGCGGCCGCGACAGCCCTAAAAAGCATCTTTGGCGTGTCTCCGATGTTAAGAACCAGTTTATCGCGACCCTGAAACCGGATTATCCGCAGGTTCCGACAAGGTCGGCAACTCGTTTGACGTTCAGTTCCGGTAAAAGGTTCTGGAGGCCGCGCGCCACCTTGACCGGCGCGGCAGGATCCCAGAACGTTGCCGTACCGACTTCGACCAGAGACGCCCCGGCAATCATGAACTCGGCTGCGTCCTCTCCATTGGCGATCCCGCCGATTCCGATGACGGGGATTTTCACGACAGACGCCGCCTGCCGCACCATGCGCAGCGCGATCGGCTTGATCGCGGGACCGGATAAGCCGCCGAATCCCGCGCCGATCCGCGGTTTCCGCGTCCGCGCATCGATCGCGAGGGATACGAATGTGTTGACGAGCGAGATCGCGTCCGCGCCGTTCTGCTCGGCTACCCGCGCAAAAGGCTCGATCGCGGCGACATTCGGGGACAACTTGACGATCAACGGTCGTCCGGATACCGCTTTGACGGCGGCTGTCAGATCGGCGAGCGCCGATTCGTCCACGCCAAAGGCGAGTCCGCCGTGCTTTGTGTTGGGACACGAGACGTTCAGCTCATAGGCCGCAAGGCCCTCGGCGTCGTTGAGGATCCGGATCACTTCGACGTAGTCGTCCGCGGCATATCCGAACACGTTGGCGATGACGGGTGTCCGGTAGCGGCGCAGGGCGGGGAGTTTGTGCGCAACGAATGCCCGCGCCCCCACATTCTGCAGCCCCACCGAATTGATCATCCCGGCGCGGGCTTCCCACAGTCGCGGAGCGGGGTTGCC
Organism: Bryobacteraceae bacterium; assembly: GCA_035547415.1. Taxonomy (GTDB): domain Bacteria; phylum Acidobacteriota; class Terriglobia; order Bryobacterales; family Bryobacteraceae; genus BOG-234. The sequence continues at coordinate 1,979 of DASZUZ010000929.1, forward strand.
GTGGATAGGCTCGCGCGAGAGTCCTTTTACGATGATCCCGCCGAGGGAGTTCAGGTCCACCAGTTTTTCGAACTCGATGCCGTAGCCGAAGGTTCCGGATGCCGTCAGCACCGGATTGCGGAATCGGATCCCGCAGACAGTCATCTCCATCGCGGAGGAGTTCAACGGGCGATCCTTGGGGGAGCGATGGCGTCTCCGAGGACCCGGCCGCTGCTCGAATCCGGAAGATCCAGGCCAAAGACACGCGCCAGGGTGGGAGCAATGTCGATCGCGCGAACCGTGTTTTCGAAGGTTTCGGGGCGAAATGCGGGTCCGTAGAGGAGAAGAGGCACGCGGGTGTCGTAGTTGTAAAGGGAGCCGCCCGCAACGACCTCGGAATTGTCGGCGTAGTGCGGGGGGAACGAAAGCATCAGATCGCCGGAGCGCTGGGGGGACATGCTGTTGGCGAACCGTTCGCGCCACGGACCGGTGAAGGAAGTATCGCCGTCGGCAGTGTAATAGCCGTTGGCTTTACCTGCCTGCATCGCGGTAGCCGCGGCGAGCCGGCGGGCTTCGGCGATGTCCATCTTCGCCTGTGCCAGGCTCTGATGGTTGAGATAGACGAAAGGATAGAGCCAGGCCCGCACGTAATTCCGTTTGGTTCGGTCGGTGTCGAGCGCGGACGCGAAAGCTCGCTGCATCGCGTTCACGATAGGTTCGCCGTCCGCCGCGCGCCGGGCCGGCGTCCGGACGTCGAGCCCGCGGGCCGCGGTGAACGCGACAGTGTAGTTGTCGCGGCCGCACTGCGTGTCCAGGAGGTCGAGCAGGGAACTGATCTGCCCGTCGAGATGCAGCGCCATGTCGCGCATCAGCGGAGAATCCGCGCCTGTCTCAACGCCCAGGTCGCCCAGCGAGCCGAGGAGAACGGTGACCACATCGATGCCGCCATTTTCCGCGGCGCGCGGCCCGATTCGCTCACGCAGGATCGTTTCGCGCAGAAGCGAGAACTGGTGCGCCTGAGCGAAGGGAGAGCTGTTGTAGATGCCCGGCCATTCGCTCGGCTCAAGCTTGCGCAGCGGTGTGGCATCGGGCCTGGCGTTGGCCGCCATCCACACGGCGCCCCTCCACTTCGAAGCGGGATCGGTCGACAGAAAATCGCGATACCAGTCTGGCGAACCGCTGTCGGCGGACCGCCAGCCATTCTCATCGGCGATAAAGGAGCGAGTCGAAGGGATGCCGGCGAGCAGGGAAGCCCCGGAGCCGGATGCGATCACGAAACTCCGATTCCTCGCGCTTTCGACAATCGGATCGAACCACGTGCCCGCGCGAAGATCGGCTGCCACCGCATCGTGAGGTTTCCCGGTGAGTTCGTCGAACCAGCGGTTCGCCACCACACCGTGCTGGGAGGGCCAGCTTCCCGTCAACAGCGTGGCAATTCCGGAGCTGGTGAATGCCGCCGACTCGAACTGGCAGTTCGGAAAATAACTGCCTGTTTCGATCAGACGGCGGAATCCGCCCGGTCCCAGCAGGGGCCACAGGTCGTCGAAATAATCCGGGCGGAACTGCTCGGCGATGATCCAGATCAGTACTGGCGGGCGCGTCGCGGCCCGCGACGCCGGAGGCCAGAGCGCCGCCGCCGCGCCGGCGCAGAACTGCCGACGGGTGAAACTCATTTCCGACAGGAGTGTAGCAGAGGCCGGCGCTTCGTCCGGAGCCAGCCGCTGAACTACAGCTTCGCTCCCGCGGCGTCGTCGATGAACCAGATCATCTCGGGCGACGCGATCTGCGAAGGGATGTGCAGGGCGTCGTACGTTCCGCGCAGCACCTGCAACAGCGCGTCCGTCTTATCGGCGCCCGTGACGAGACAGAGCGTATGCTTCGCCCGTTCCAGCACGCCCGGAAGCAGCGTCACCCGATGCTGTTTAAACTTCTCGACCCAGACCGCCGCGGCGATTCCGGTTCGATTCTCAATCAGCGGTTCGCCGGGGAAGAGGCTTGCGGTATGCGTGTCCGGCCCCATGCCGCGCTGCAGAACATCGAACTCGGGCAGTTCGCCCGGAGCGAGGCGGAATGACCGCGTAATGTCGTTCACGTATCGCAGCGCCGCCTCGTCAGGAACAAACTCGGTTTCGATGCGGTGGATCTGGAACGGCTCGAGTCCGATCGAATCGAGCAGAGCCTCGCGCGTCATCCGGTAGTTGCTCTGCGAATCATCGATCGGGACACAGCGCTCGTCCACCCAGAACAGGTCAATGCCGTTCCAGTCGAACTCCTGGCGAGCCATCCATTCGAACATGATGCGTGGCGTGCTGCCGCCGGATACGGCGAGCGACGCCGACCCGCGCTCACGGCGCGCCGCGCCCAGCAGGTCGAAGATTGCGGCGCCGCAGGCCTCGGCGGCTGCCTTCGGATCGGCGTGTTTCCGGATCTCCACACTCATGCGGTAATCCGGTTCAGCGCCTGCTCGAAAACGTCGTCGTGTACGACGATGCTGAGTTCCGTGTTGAGCAGTTCCTCGTCCGCGCACTTCGACAGGCTGGCCCGCTGGTGCAGTCCGTCAACCGTGTATTCCGCCGCGCCGGCCCCGAGCGTAATGGACAGGTCGTCGTCGACGCGAATCAGCGAAGGTTTCCCGTCCCCGGCCGTCCCGCTGCCCCTGACGCCCACCCGTGTCTTCGGCAGGCAGGATTCCAGCCAGGCTTCGAGATAGCGTGTCTCCGCGCCCGCCTCACGTCCCTGGTACTCGATCGTGATCGTTTTCGGATGGCTGTCGTCGAGTAACTGCGCGAGCAGCGAACGGATTTCCGTAATCCGTGTCCAGGCCAGATCGCCCGTGATATGCCCGCTTTCCAGCAGGCCGCCCAACTCGCCGAAGCCCGGAGCGCCCGCGCGCGCCGAGTCCACGATGATCTTGTCGCCCAGCGGCAGGATCTTGCGCAGCGCGCCGGCTCGCACGATCCGCGCCGACCGCAACAGAATCACTCGCGGCAGATCCGGAACCGCGAGGGGCCCCACGATCGCCGCGACGTCCGCGAGGCGATTCATCGAGGACGTGATCTCCACCTGTTCGCAGCAGATCTGGCGGCGGTGGCCGAAAGGCATCCAGCACTGCGCGAAAACGCGCGCGTCCAGAAAGCCCTCGCCTTCCTTCAGGCGGACCACCACGGCGCGGCTCGGATGCTCTTTCATCAGCCCGGCGAGCGTCTCGCCGAGAGCCATGGAGTCTTCTTCGTCATCCACGAAGCTGATCAGCGTCATCGCGCAGGCGCGCAGCACGCCGCCGTCGCCGGCCATCTCTTCGGCTTCCGGCTTGGCCATCGTGGTCCAGAGTTCGCTCAGTTCCTTGAGGATCTTATCGGGCTTGATCGGTTTCTCAGGCATGGATTACGGCCTCCGCCAGGTGTGGCCCCAGCGCGCGAGCATCTCATCCGCGGCCGCCGGGCCCCAGGTTCCCGCAGCATAGTTCGGGAATTCGAACCGTTGTGTGCTCCAGTGGTCGAGAATCGGCTGCACGG
>DASZUZ010000930.1:0-5914 GCA_035547415.1 Bryobacteraceae bacterium
CGATTTCCGCACGATGAGTTCACAGGGAAACTGCTCTTCGTGCGATTTTCGGCGGCGCCCACTGATCCGGTCGAGCAGGACTCGGGCCGATGCTCTCCCCTGGTCAAAGACGAACTGGTTGACAGTCGTCAGCGGAGGGGCGGTGTAAGCGGATGCGGAGATGTTATCGAAACCGACGATGGCGATGTCGTCGGGCACTTTGACGCCCATTTCGTTCAGTGCGCAGAGCGCGCCCAGAGCCGCGAAATCGTTGCGCGTGAAGACAGCATCCGGCGGCTCGGGCAACTCCAGAAGCCGCTTCATATGGTCATAACCATCGCGATGCGAGCACCATGTCAGCGCCGGCGGCAACGCGATAATGAGGGAGGGATCGGCCCCGATCCCGTACTCGTCCAGCGCGTCCATGTATCCACCGAAACGCATCAGAGGTTGCTTCTCGTCGAGATTGGCGCCAATGTAGGCGATTCTTCTGCGTCCGCTTTCGATCAGATGCGCGGTGGCCGCGAAGCCACCCTCGCGACAGCGCGCGGTCACGTGATCGATACGGTCGCCTTCGAAATCGGAACCTACCACCACGACCGGAAAACGTTCCCGGGCGACCTGCACGATGACCTGTGGATCCAGATGGGCGCACGGAGCGGCGAGGATGGCGCCTTCCACGCGATGGTCCGAGAAAGCCCGAAGGGCGGCTTCTTCACGTTTTCGATTGCGGCTGGCGCTGATAACGAACGCATGGAATCCCTGCGATGAGAGCACTTCTTCGATGCCACGCGCGAGTTCGGAGGAAAACGGATTCTCGAGGTCCGGCAAGAGCACCCCGATCACGTTGGTGGGCGTCCCCTTGAGACTGCGCGCGAGACGGTTCGGAGAGTACCGGAGCTTTTCGATGACTCGCTGGACTTTGCGGCGCAGCTCTGAACTGACGTAGCCGTTATCGTTGACGACGCGGGAAACGGTCATCGGCGATACGCCCGCGGTGCGTGCTACATCCGTTAGTGTTGTCAGGTGTTTCCGGCTCGCGGTTCCTGTTTTTGCTCGCGGCATTCGACCATTTAGACGGTTATACGCAAAGATTGTTACGCATGAATTCATTTTTCGGTTCGCTAAAGTTTCAGAGTGCGCCCGCCGATAGAGAAGTCATGGGATGCCCCAAATGCAGATCGACCTGGCTGATGATTCGGCAGAACAAAGGGTTGGAGCGCCTGAAGATATGGCTCACCGGCCTTCGGGAATACGTCTGCCGTGACTGTGACACCGTTTTCCGCGCCCCGGACAGGCGGCGTGTCGTTCGGGAAAAGAAACTGGAAATCGCTGGTTTGCCGCGACAGGCCACGTAAGTGTGGCCCGGGGGAACGGCGATCCGGCTTCAGGCGTTGGCGTTCACGACGTCGATTACCGGTACGCCCGCACGCTGCAGAGCCGACTCGACTTCGGGAGCGCGCAGTCGGGATGCGTCATATTCGACCAGCAGGTCTTCTCGGGATGGCGCAATCATGATCCGCTCGATGCCATAGATCGCGTGGGCATCGGCGATTCTCTCCATCAATGGCTCGTCAAGGGTGCGCTGCAGCCGGAAATGCTTCTGAACCTTGGTCATGGTGGGAAACGTGATTATAGCGAACGATTCACGGTCGCCCAATGGTTCAGAGGTCCTGCGCCTCCGCCCAGACCCGGCGCGCTGCGGATCGCTTCCGTAACAAACGATTTGGCGTGCTCGATGGCAACCTCCAGAGCCATGCCTCGCGCAAGCAACGCAGTGATCGCGGCCGAATACGTACACCCGGTTCCGTGTGTGTGGTGCGTGTGAATGCGCGGGCTCCGGTATGCGGTGAACGCTCCTTCCGCAAACAGAATATCGAGAGCCTCGCCTTCGAGATGTCCCCCTTTCACCAGCACGGCCCCGGCTCCGAGCGCGGCAATCCGGATTGCTGCTTCCTTCATCTGTTCGGGTGTGTTTACCTCGATGCCGGCGATTTCGGCGGCTTCGTGAAGATTGGGCGTAATGAGATTCGCGCGAGGCAGCAACCGACGGCGCAGGGCATCGCGGGCGTCGGGATCGAGCAAGGGCGCTCCGTGCTTGCTGATCATGACAGGATCGACGACCAGGGGACAAGCAAAAGAGCGGGATGCGACGGCCTCAATGACATCAGCCGACCCGAGCGCGCCGGTCTTCACGGCTGCCGGCGGAATATCCTCGACAACTGCATCGATCTGCTCCGCGACCAGCCTTTGCGATAAAACTTCGACGCGCGAAACACGCAGCGTGTTCTGTACTGTCACAAGCGTAATCGCGGCAGCCCCATAAACTTCCAGTTGATGAAAGGTTTTCAGATCGGCCTGAATGCCCGCGCCGCCGCTTGGGTCGGATCCGGCAATGGTCAGTGCAACAGGTCTGGTCGCGACGCTCACGCGGTGATTATAATCGGCACGCCCTAAAGCTCTTGTCGCGTTACGCCGATGGATACGCATGAACGGGCGTGCGGCAGTAATCGTGTTCATCACCGCCAGTGCGCTGTGGGCGCAGGAAATCCACCTCAAATCCCGGACGCTCCGCGGGGATCCGACAGGCACTCCGCAGCGGAGCGCAGTCGCCGCGCATCGGATCGTGCAATTCGATCATTCGCCGGGCGTGGAGGACCTGGACGCGCTTCTGAAAGACGGCGCGAAGGTTGTGAGCGTTCTGCCCGACAATGCGCTGGTTGTCTCGACCCCAAACAATCGACTAGCCATGCGTGCCGGCGTGCGGTGGGTGGGCAGACTTGACGCGGCCGATAAGCTCAGTCCTGAGTTCGCCCGAAGGAATTCGCCGGGGAGCATCATCTCTGCAATCGTGGAGTTCCATCCTGATGTCACGGAGGAAGCACAGAACGCGATCGCGGCGGCGGAAGGCGTCGGCTTGCTTCGTCCGCCCACGTTGCTGGCTCAACATGCCGCCGCGGAAGTTGATATGGACAGACTCAGGAAACTGGCGGAACACGACGAAGTTGCATACCTCTTCCCCGCCGATCCGGCGTTGCTCACGGATGCCGGTTTCAATGCCTGCGCGGGCATGCTGACGATTGCGGGGCCCGTCGCCCAGTATGCCAATCTCATTCATGGCTGGGATCTGGATTCCGACGGCGCTGCGCATCTGGGGTATGTCTTCGCTTCGTTGACCACCCGGGTTCCGGCAGCGACCGTGCAAAGCGAAATTATCAGAGCCCTGAATGAATGGGCAAAACACACGAACCTCATCTTCGAGTCGCGAACGCTGGCGGGCGCGGCTCGTACTATTCTGATTCGATTCGCCAGTGGCGCCCACGGTGACGCATACTCCTTCGACGGCCCTGGCGGGATCCTCGCCCACACGTTCTATCCGGTTCCGGTCAATCCGGAGGCAATCGCCGGAGATATGCATCTGGACGCAGATGAAAACTGGCATGCCGGCTCCGATCTCGACATCTACAGCGTGGCGCTGCACGAAGCGGGACATGCTATCGGCCTCGGTCATTCTGACAAGCCGGGCGACGTGATGTACCCGTATTACCGCCACGGCATGGCCCTTTCTCCCAGCGATATCGGCGCTGCACAGGCCCTCTATGGCGTGCCGGGAGCCACGTCGATCGCGCCGCTGCAGCCAAATCCGCCAGGGAATTCGACTGCCCCTTCGACACCAGTCCTTGTCCCGCTGAGTCTCACGCTGGATCCCGCACCGGTCTCGACGCGGAATCCGCAGATCACTCTGACGGGAATTCTCTCGGGTGGGTCGGAGCCATTCACGATACAGTGGCAAACCGATCACGGCTATACCGGACGAGCGACACTGACCAGCGCGGGTTCCTGGGCCGCCACTGGCATAACCCTTGCAAATGGCCCAAACCTGATCACGATCAGCGCGTTCGATGGCGCTCACCGAACCGCAACGGCGGTCGCTTCCGTAAGCCTGGCTGCGCCAACGCCCCCTTCGGGAGAAGGAGCCCCCATCTCCATATCAATCTCCACCCCGGCGTCTGCCATTACAACCTGGAACAGCGCCACGGTCTCCATTGCCGGAACCGCATCCGGCGGGTCCGGAATTGTCAGAATCACCTGGCAGACCTCCACCGGATCCGCGGGAACTGCGACGGGAACGGGCCACTGGCTGGCAACTGCCGTGCCTGTGCTCAAAGGAACAAACACGGTCGTCGTGCGGGCTTATGACGCCGCCGGAGCCTCCGCGTGGGCCGCCATCGTGGTGGTAAAAAATTGACCTGGCAGGGCGAAGATATGGCGAAGCAATTGCTCCGTATCGGACGTGAAACACACGTCTGATAATCACGAACTTCAACGCAGTCCCCTGATGAAGCATCTGATCGGTTCTCTCGAACGCAACGAGGACATAGGCCACTATGGGCGGATGGTCTTCGTGATGGTCGCGCGGCACTTCATGAGCCGCGACGAGATGATCGCTCAGCTATCGAAGGATCGCGACTGCAGCGAGGCGGATGCAGCCGCTCTGATCGATCAGATCGACATACACGACTACAACCCTCCGACGAGGCAGAGAATCCTGGAGTGGATGGACCGGCAGGGGTTCCCGATCTGCCCGGACGCGGAAGATCCCGGCGCCTGCAATGTGTATCGCGACCTCACTTTCCCGGACGAGGTGTACCGCCGCATTTCCGGGTATTACGACCAGAAGGCTCGATCCCACGCAAAGTAGCGTGGCTTGCCTGTCGCCCCGCAGTCATGGCCAACCAACTGCACCCACATCAGTGGACGCCCTTCAATACAGCGAGAAAAAGGAGTCGAGTACGATGACGACACATTGGAAGGTGAGTTCGGCCCTGGCAGCCACGAGCATGCTGTTCGCGATTGGTGCGGTTGCCCAACAAACGTCGAATCCAAACGGCAATATGAGCCCGCAAACCAGTGCAGCGAGTACAGCGAAAAGCGAAAGCACCGGTAAAACCCACGCGAAAACCGAAAAATCCTCAGACATGAAGTTCGCGCGGGAGGCGGCGCTTGGCGGCATGGAAGAAGTGGAACTGGGCCGTCTCGCCGTCAAAAATGCGCAAAGCGATCAGGTAAAGCAGTTCGGTCAACGGATGATCGACGATCATACAAAGGCGGGCGAACAGTTAAAATCAGTGGCGGCAAAGAATAACATCACTTTGCCGACGGAACTGGACGCGAAGCACAAAGCATCCGTCGACCGGTTTGCCCGACTTTCGGGGTCGGCGTTCGATCGGGCCTATATGCGAGACATGGTCCGCGATCATGAAAAAGATATAGCCGATTTCCAGAAAGAGGCGAGCGCTGGTTCGAACATGGATCTGAAAAGCTTCGCGAGCAGCACGTTGCCGACGCTTCAGGACCATCTGCGTCAGGCAAAGGAAGCCAGCAGCAGCATCGGGGCAGTGAGCAGCAAGTAACCTCCGCGCGGTCGGACAAAGGGGGGATCTCACGCTCGCGTGATAGCATGAGAAATTCCCCCCTGAATGATTCGCGCCGTTAAAGGAACAAGGGATTTACTGCCTCCGGACACCGCGGTGTGGAACCGCGTCGAGAGAATTGCGAGAGAAGTCTTTCGCGCTTATAATTATCACGAAATCCGCACTCCTGTCCTCGAGGAAACGCAGCTCTTCGCGCGCGGCGTCGGCCAGGAAACCGACATCGTCTCGAAAGAGATGTACACGTTTGAAGATCGTGACGGCTCCTCGCTGACATTGCGGCCCGAAAATACGGCATCGGTGATACGGGCATATATCGAGCACCGGCTCGACCAGCGTCCGGGAATCCAGAAGCTCTATTACATCGGCCCGATGTTTCGCCGGGAACGGCCACAAAAGGGCCGTTACCGGCAATTTTTTCAGATTGGCGCGGAAGCGATCGGCTCGGAATCGCCTTTTGTGGACGCTGAGGTCATCGAGATGGTGGCCGAGATGTTGACGCG
>DASZUZ010000931.1:0-5417 GCA_035547415.1 Bryobacteraceae bacterium
CGGCGCCGAGTGTGATCGTCGTCAACCAGGCTCTGGCGGATCGCTATTTCCCGAAGGCCAGCCCGATCGGAAAGAAGATCTGGATCGGCGGGAGGCGACAACCGCCGGCGGAGATCATCGGCGTCGCGACGGACGGGCGAACGGCAGACCTGACACAGAGGGCGGAACCGGAGGTCTATCTTTCGCTCTGGCAGGCTTCCGCGTTTTCGAAGGATCTGGTCGTCCGAACGGCATCAGACCCGCGGTCGCTGATCGCCGCCGTGGAGCGGACACTGCGCTCCGTGGATCCGACGGTCGCCATCGAGAACGTAAAGACGCTCGAACAGATTCGCGCGGATTCGCTCGCTTCGCCCGCCTTTGCGATGCAGTTACTGATCGGGTTTTCCGTCATCGGAAGCATCCTGTCGCTCGTCGGAATCTATGGAGTGCTCTCTCTGTCGGTGGCCGCTCGCCGGCGCGAGCTGGCGATTCGCACCGCGATCGGCGCGGGGCAGCGGGACATCCGGAGCCTGGTTTTTGCGGAGGGGTTCCGGCTCATTGCCGGCGGCGTCTTGTCAGGGATTCTGGTCGCGCTTGTTCTGGCCCACGTTCTTCGCGCGTTCCTCTTCGGGGTGGAGGCGACGGATCCAGCCACATTGATCGGCGTGGGCCTATTGTTCGCGGCCGTGGCGCTGTTGGCCTGCTGGGGGCCGGGCCGCCGCGCCTCGAAGGTCGACCCGATGGAAGCGCTGCGGTGTGAATAAGGGGATGGGGCCGACCACCGCACAGCAGCAGTGTGGTATCCAATAGCGTGCTGTTAATAACGTTTTGACGGTTCGTCGCGACAAAATCCGCCGCCAGGCGCGGCGCACGTGGGTGTTTCTCAGCAGTGGCACGCCGTTTGTAAATCATCCCCGTAATGATTTTGTCAGCCACCAACGGCAACGCCGGCGGCACGAAACCCACCTCCATCGGACCTGAAGTCGTTATCGAGGCGGTTCTGCGTCAGGTCCATGCCTTTCTGACTCTCCTGCCCAACCTCATCATGGGCGTTATCTTTCTGCTGTTTGTGTGGGGGCTGGCGGTTCTGGTCAGGCGCGGAGTCACGTCGGCGGGGCACCGATCCCACATGAGCGACCCTCTGGTGCGCGCGCTGGGACGGCTCAGTTCCATCATCATGTGGGTCCTCGGATTGTTTACCGCGGCAACGATCGTTGTACCGTCCTTCAATCCCGGCAGCATGATCGCCGGTCTGGGCATCAGTTCGATCGCGATCGGATTTGCGTTCAAGGACATCTTCCAGAATTTCCTCGCCGGGTTGCTGCTGCTCTGGACGCAACCGTTCCGCGTGGGAGATCAGATCAAATTCGGCGAGTACGAAGGCTTCGTGGACGATATCGATATCCGCGCCACCCTGATCCGGACCTACGACGGCGAGCTTGCGATCCTGCCGAACAGCGCCGTATACACAAGCGCCATTCTCGTGAAGACCGCATATGACGTGAAGCGCGGCAAACTCGAAGTGTTTGTAAACCAGAACGTGTCCGCGGAAGAAGCGCGGGAGCGGATCGAGACGGCAGTGCGTGAGACGCAGGGAGTTCTTCAGAACCCCACGCCTACAGTCGTTGTGAGCGATCTCAAGGGAGCTTCCATGCATTTCACGGTGTTTCTGTGGAGCGACGATCCGGGCGCCGCGCAGAATCGCGCTCTGGTCAATCTGAAGAGGCAATTCGACGCGGCGCAGGTGGATGTGGTGGCGGGTATGCTTTTTCAGAAGTGAATGCCGAAGAGCACTTCCGCCTGATTCAGATTCGAGAAATCGGAAAAATTGGATACGGTTTGCCGCGTATATCGAAGCTCGCCGCTCAGACGAATCAGCGGGACCTTCAGATCGACGCCCGCTCCGAGGACGATCCCGGCGTCGGATTGATGGAGCAATTGTCCGGGACCGGAATTAATCGCCGCCTTCGCCGCATCCGAGATTCCGGAAAGGTGATTGAAGGAGAGGCCCGCCTCGACGAACGGCTTGATCAGCGGCGCGCTGAAACGGTACTGCAGCAGGACGGGAAAACGCCATTGCTGCGCCGAGATATCGGACGATACGTTCCTGCCCGTCAGCGCCACGTGATAAGGCCGGTACAGAGCATCCACCTCGACCCGAAGACTCAGCGGCAGATTGACCTGCACCGTGGGTCCAATCGTAAAATTGCTGCTCTTCGCGATGGATTGAATCCCATTCACGGTGTCTCCATTCACGACATCCGTAAATGGGGCTCCTCCCAGAAGGCCGACGGATAAAGACTGCGCGCTGGCCGCGCCAAAACTGAATAATAAGATCAGGATAAGTTTCCGCATCTGACCTGATGATACGTTCCTATTCCCCGATCAGTTGCAACAACACGCGCCGTTGATGCGGGATGGCGCGGTGTTCGAATACATAAATCGCCTGCCATGTTCCGAGAGCGGGCGCTCCATTCCGAACGGGAATTGACAACGAAGGAGACGTTATTGACGAACGGATATGCGCGGGCATATCATCCGGACCTTCCGTGGTGTGACGGAACCAGGGCGTGTTCTCCGGGACCATGCGTTCGAAGAACTCCGCCATGTCGCGCAGGACATCCGGATCGGCATTCTCCTGAATGGTCAGGGACGCGGACGTATGCGGCAGGAATACCGTCAACAAGCCGGCGCCGATTCCCTGCTTCGAAACCCAGCGCCGGACTTCCCGCGAAATATCGTAGAGCCCTTTGCCCCGCGTGGAGACAGTGATGTCGCCCTGCGCCTGCTTCACTCGACGGTAACGCTTTTGGCGAGATTGCGCGGCTGATCGACGTCACATCCGCGCCGCACGGCAATGTGGTACGCGAGAAGCTGCAGCGGGACAATCTCGAGGATCGGCGAAAGAAGATCCGGCGCCGCGGGAATTTCGATCACGTCGTCGGCAACTTTGCGAATCTCACGATCGCCCTCGGTGACGATCGCGACGACGCGGCCTTCGCGAGCTTTCACTTCCTGAATATTCGAAAGCGTTTTCTCGTAGAGAAGGCAACTCTCGGGGCTTGCCTTGTCGTGCGTGGCCAGGACAACGACGGGCAGGTTCTCGTCGATCAACGCATTGGGCCCATGCTTCATCTCGCCGGCCGGGTAGCCTTCGGCGTGGATGTAGGAAATCTCCTTGAGCTTGAGCGCGCCTTCGAGAGCGATCGGAAAGTGGACTCCGCGGCCGAGGTAGAGAAAATCCGTCGCCCGGAAGAGTTTGCGCGCCAGCTCTTCGTACAGGTTGTCGTGAGACAGGATCGTCTCGAGCTTGCCGGGGATGCGGATCAACTCCTGCACGAAGCAGCGCGAATGCTCTTCGTCGAGATGGCCGCGCATCTGCCCGAGGTAGCAGGCGAGCACCGCGAGCGCCGTTAACTGACAGGTAAACGCTTTGGTGGACGCGACTCCAATCTCGGGCCCGGCGTGCGTGTAGATCGTGCCTGCGGCCTCGCGCGTGATCATAGAGCCGACCACGTTGCAGATCGCGAGCGTCTTCGCGCCTTTCTGCTTCGCTTCGCGCTGCGCGGCGAGCGTGTCCGCCGTTTCACCCGACTGCGAGATGACAACGGTGAGGACTTCGGGCGACACGATCGGGTCGCGGTAACGGAACTCGCTGCCGTAATCCACTTCCACGGGAATACGAGCGAGCTTCTCGATCATGAATTTGCCGGCGAGCGCGGCGTGCCAACTGGTGCCGCAGGCGATGATCTTCACTTCGCGGAACGCGCGGAACTGCTCCGGCGTGATGTCCATTTCATCGAGGAAGATCTTGCCGGTCTCCTGACCCACGCGGCCGAGGGTCGTATCGCGAACGGCCCGCGGCTGCTCGAAGATCTCCTTGAGCATGAAATGCTTGTAGCCGCCCTTTTCAGCCATGATCGGATCCCAGAGGACGTGCTGCACCTGGCGGTTGATATGGCGGCCTTCGAAGTCGCTGAGCTGCACGCCTTCCGGCGTCAGAACGGCCATGTCGCCATCGGCGAGGAAGAACATGTCGCGCGTGTGGTTCAGAATCGCGGGGACGTCCGAAGCGACGAAGTACTCCCCGCTTCCCAGCCCGATCACCACCGGAGGACCCTCGCGCGCGGCGACAATTTTATTCGGGTCGCGGCGGCTCAGCACGGACAATGCGAACACGCCGCGCAACTGCTTCACGGCCGTTCGGACCGCCTGCTCCAGATTGCCTTCGAAATACTTTTCGACGAGGTGCGCGATCACCTCGGTGTCCGTCTCCGTTTTGAAGACGTGACCTTCGTGCTGCAACTGTTCTTTCAGGGAAAGGTAATTTTCGACGATCCCGTTATGGACGACGACGATATCGCCGGAACAGTCGCGGTGCGGATGCGCGTTCTCTTCCGTGGGACGGCCATGCGTAGCCCAGCGGGTGTGACCGATGCCGTAACGACCGTCCACCGGATCCATCTGCAGGGTGTCTTCCAGATTGCGAAGTTTGCCCGAAGCGCGGCGAACGGCAAGCGACTCGTCGTCGCAATAAACGGCGACTCCCGCGGAATCGTATCCGCGATATTCGAGACGTTTCAGGCCTTCGATAATGATGGGAACGGCGCGCTGGGCTCCCACGTATCCGACGATTCCACACATGGATTTATTGTAAGGGGATGGCGGATTTTCCCGTTGTGTTTTAATCGAGCATTTCGATGCGGTAATCCTCGATGACAGGATTGCTTAACACATCGCGCGCAATTGCGTCGAGATCCTCGCCAGGCTGCATCGTAACCTCGAAAAATTTGCCCTGACGGACATCTTCGATGCCCTTGTGTCCAAGGCCGTTCAGCGCCGCGCGAATGGTCTGGCCCTGCGGGTCGAGGACAGACGGTTTGAAGGTGACGTATACCCTAGCTCTCACTACTTCCATTTTACAGGCCGCATTTTTCCGACGGGGGGCGAGACATATGACGCCTCGCCGGAGCACGGCCTGTTTGTGAGTGTCCTGTAAAACAGTTGTAAAAAGGGCGGATCGAGGGTTTCCGCCCGCATGCGTTCGGGCTAATTTCGATTGTGATGGATGCCGCCGCCCCGGTCCGCGTGGACAACGACGCCGATTATGTACTGACCTTCTCCGACGTTGAGGTCAACCTGGATCGGAACGCCGTGACGCGCCACGGCAGGCGCGTGGCGCTGACCGGACCGGAGTACTCTTTACTCGCCTTGTTCCTGCTGAACCCCGGCCGCGACCTGACACGGGACACGATTCTCGACTCCGTGTGGAGTTACCTTGCGACGCCGAACACGCGAACGGTCGATGTGCACGTCCTGCGGCTTCGGAAGAAACTGGAAGACGATCCGGACGCGCCGCGTCATTTTCTCACCATTCACCGGGTCGGCTACCGGTTCGAGCCCTGAATTTACAACCTATTTACAACTCCGGGAATACG
>DASZUZ010000932.1:0-5707 GCA_035547415.1 Bryobacteraceae bacterium
CAACAAAGGGCTCGCGCAACTCAGCCGTCTGAAAGCGGAGCCGAAAGCGGCAGCAGAGCCGAACCCGGTGGCGGAGCGCTTCGTCCCGCCGGTCCGCGCCGAAGCCGCCCCGGCAATTCGAACCCAATCCCCGTCGGCGAATTTTCCTCGAAATGGGTCGTGCCCCTGCGGTTCCGGCCAGAAATATAAGCGTTGTTGCGGCAGAAATGCGCCGGCTCTGCTCTCCCGCGCTGCTTAAATCACGCAGTATGCGGACAGTTCCGCCACTCTTTAAAAATTCAGCCCGCGATATCGACCAATACAGGCGGAGTGCGTCTACTTCGGGACCGCGAATGGATAGTACCCGGCGCGGTACCGCACCGTGACGGTCGGAAGGCTCGGCACCGTCACCTTGATGTGTCGGAACTGCCGGTCACCGGTTTTATCATCGACGTCGGGCGTGTAGCGCATCACGTACTGCGTTTTGATCTCGCCGGACAAATTCGCGACGGCGCGAAAAATGGCGCTCGAGACTTCGGCGGTGTAGCCGCCAGTGCCAACGGAAATCGCGTAATTTCCCGCGTCGGAAGGGGTCGACAAATACCCGGAAATGTCCTTGTAGATGTCGTTGAGCGGAGTCACCACGCGGCCCCCCGTCTGTTCGGTCAACTGGACCAGATTGTCTTCGGCATCCGTATGGAAGCCGAACGCGACGGTGCTCATCGCGTAAACCGTCACCAGGTTGCGTTGCGCGATCTCGATGACCTCTTTCAGCGTTTTCTTGCTCGCCGTATCGTGGCCGTCGCCGATGATCACCACCACGCGCCGCGGTTCGTAAGGCTCGCCTTGGATGGTCTTGCGGCTCGTGCACGCCATATATACAGCGTCGAACAGCGCCGACCCGCCCGCGGGTCTCATTTTCCGCAGCTTCTCGACCATCTTTTCGGAATCGGTGCTCGTGTCGGACACCAGTTCGGCCTCGTTGCCGTAGGTGATCAGATACCCGCTGTAACGTTTGTCGAGCGGCAGCAGATCGAGCATCAGCTCCGTCGCGGCTTCCTTGTACTTTTCCCAGTGAATCTTCATGCCGTTGCTCTGGTCCAGAAGGAAGCCGATGACGATCGGCTGCGCCTGATCGTGGCTGAAGAACCCGATGGTCTGTTCTTTGCCTTCGTCGAACAGCTTGAAATCCGATTTCGTCAGATCCGAGACGAACCGGCCTTTTTCGTCCGTCACGGTCACGGGCACGATGACCTCGTTGACGGAAACTTTGATGGGAGCCTGCCCCTTCGCCTGACGAAACCCGGGACCCAGGCAAAGCAGTAGAACCAGAACGACGCAAACCGGACGGAGCATGGCTGATCCTTCATTGTATCCGGGTTTCTGCGCACACGCTCTCTGGAGCCGCTGGTCTTTGCGACAATAGCCGGAGAATATGCCTTATTCAGAAATGCTGATCGCCCCCATGCGGGAAGACCTCACAAAATATGGACTCGAAGAGGCCCGGACCCCCGCCGACGTGGATCGGCTGCTCGGCCCGGACAGCGGCACGGTTCTCATGGTGACGAATTCGGTGTGCGGTTGCGCCGCGGGCAAGGCCCGGCCCGGCGTCGGAATGGCGCTGCGCCACTCCAATCGGCCCGACAAGGCCGCAACCGTTTTTGCCGGCGCCGATGAAGCCGCCGTCGCTCACCTGCGTGGCATTCTCAGCGGCTATCCGCCCTCGTCACCGTCCATCGCGCTGTTTCGGAATGGCCAGCCTGTCTATGTGATGCACCGCAGCGAGATTGAGCCCCGCGATGCCTTCCAGATCGCGCAACTCCTCACGGACGCCTTCGATCGTTTCTGCGCCAGCCAGTCCACGCCCTCTGCCTGACGGTTGCATGGGCCGTGCGTCAAAATGGCAGGGATGAAAGACAACCTGATTCCCCCCGCCGAGTGCGCCAGCCTGGAGGACATCCGCGCCGGAATGGATGCGATCGACCGCGAGATCGTCGCTCTCATTGCCCGGCGCGTGGCTTACGTGCGGCAAGCCGCGCGGTTCAAGACGAGCGCCGCCACCGTCGCGGCGCCGGAAAGAGTGGCGGCCGTGCTCAGGACCCGCCGCGACTGGGCCGAAGAAGCGGGGCTGAGCGGCGATGTCGTCGAAGGGCTGTATCGGGATCTCGTCGCGTACTGCGTCTCCGAAGAACACAGGCAATTCGAAGCCATTCACGCGCGCGACTGACCGTCATGCCACGGCGGCCTGATGGCCGCGCAATCCATCGAACAGTTTTTCGAGATCACCCGCTTCGAGTTCCGTTTTTACCGCATCGGTCGCCGTGTCCCACACGTGGCGGCCGAGTTTGCGATAACTCTCGAACTGCGACTCGGTGAAGAACTGATTGGAAGTCGGCTCTTGCGGGAAGTCGCCGTGGGATGACTTGTATTGGGCGACATCCTCCGGTTCGTCTCCGGTCAGACTCGATTTCAGATACAGAATCCAGCCCGTCTCGCGGACCTGCTGGCCGGACTGTGGCGGATACGTGATCCGGCCGACAACATAGTGCGCGCCGCTCAGACCGTCCCTGGTTCGGATGCTCCTCGGATCGATTTCAATTTCGACGCCAAAGTCCATTCGGCACTTGCGGACGGCCCCGCCGAGCGACTCGAACGTGTAATCGCCATCCTGTTCGCCGTCTCCCACGATGATGTAACGGCATCGTCGTCGCACGAGTTCATACAGCCCCAGGTTCTCGAAGTGACCGCCATCGGAGATGTTCACGAACTCGCTCGTCGCGTCAGTCACCGCGAAAAGTTCAGACAGTAAGGCGATGAGTGCGTGCTTTGGCCCGGGCCGGGCGCTCGCGGCGTCGCACCGGGAGTTGCCCACCCACCAGCCCAGACGGACATTGAACAGCGTCATCAGAAACGCCATCGGCCCCGAAGTGTGATAGCCCCCGTTCGGATTCGCCGCCGCGCCCGACATCGCCATGCAGGTCCCGATCGCGTATCCCTCCGGGAAACCATAACCCGCCGTGGGCCGGTACCCGTCTTTGTGCAGTTGCGTCTGCTGTTGCGCGGTGTCATCCTCGCGCGAGCGCGGTGGATCGTATCCCGAATAGAGCGGGGCGAACAGGAACGCCGAGCCCCTGCGCTCCCGCTTCGCCAGCTCCGACCCGCGGTTCAGGTTGATGCACGTGTTGATCAAAGGGTAGGGCCCGAAGTACTCCTTCGTCGCGAGGAATTCCGCGAGCGGCATGTCGTCGCACGGATCGAAACCGGTAAAACGGCTCGGTCGCCGGCGTAATCCGTGCGTCGCGCCCAGATAGCATCGGACCAGACGGTTCTTATAGAAATGGTGCATCGAAAACTCGTTGATGTCGATGCGGCGGGGGATGTACCAGACCACGATCAGCGCGCTGAGGAGAAGCTCCAGGGAGATGCGCATTTCCGTCGTGAAATTGACGATCATGAGCAGCTTGCTTTCCTGCATTGCCAGTCCGAGGACCGCCGCCGGCGGTCCCCCCGGATGCGTCTCCTGAGGCGGAACATAGACGCCGGCGATCTGCGCGATGGCAATGTGCAGGCCCAGTGAAATCATCAGGACGTACCCGGCGATGAAGACGGTGGGCGCAATCTTCACGATGATTCGCAACAGTCCGCCATTCGGCGGCGCTTCCGGCCGGCCCTGCGTCTTCGTGCTGGCCCCCGTGAGAGCTCCGGCGACGGACGTCAGCAGCCAGCCGCCTCCCAGCCCGGCCACGGGTTTCCACGAATAGACGGCGAGTTGTGAGAGCCAGTAGGGTCCGAAGACGGAGATCGTGAACAGCGTCGCCCACGCGAACGAGAAGAGACCCACGTACGCGCCGACGCGCGCCATCCACTCGCGCGCATTGTCGTCGTAGTCCACCCCCATCAGCCCGATGTGGAACGCGCCGCCGGACGCAATCGCGAGAGCCAGCAACGGCGGCCCCCAGGCGACAAGATTCCATGTCCCTTCCGGAGACATGGAGAACGGCGCGAGGAGTTTGAGCACCCCGAAGAACAGGAAGCCGGTCGTGATTCCCGCAATCAGCGGATAGCCCCAGAATCCGAACCACGGCGGCCTGCCTCCATGCCGGTTCCGGAAGCACTGGCCAAAGTTGCCCTGCCACTGGAGCAACAGGAACATTGCGGAAAGCACCAGCCCGATGATCGTCGCGGCGACAATCCAGTGCGTCTCTCGCGGCAGCAGCATCGCGATGTACGGGATCCGGGCGCCGACCCAGTTTGCGTCGACCAGCGAGTCCGCCGCCATCGCCATTCCCAGAGAGGCGAGCAGGATCAGAATCGAGCAGATGTTCGCGGTCGATACGGAATCCCAGGCGCTCGCCGGCCCGGTCTCGCCCTTTCCGTTGAGCGTTACCGACCCGACCCCCTTGCCCGTGATCCAGACCAGCGCGAACAGCAGGACGATGGTGAGATAGATTTCGCCGTCGACGTCCTCGTGCCCGGACATATACCAGCCCGCGAGACTGCCCATGAAGAATGTCAGCAGCGAGACGGCCGCGAGAAACGGAAGCAGAATCAGCTGGTTCAGCAGGATGTTGCGCGTCCAGATTCCCGCGATGACCCAGAAATCCGCGCTGAAGAGACCGAGTTCCGGAGCAAGATAGCTGCTGTATTTGCGCAGGAACGCGATGGGGTCCCGTTCGGGTTCCTCATGAGGCTGTTCTTCCGGCCGGGTCAGCAGAGTCTTCACTTTGGCGGGGTCGCCGTCCCCGTAACGCCGGATCACGCCATGCAGCCACGTTCCGATGTATCCGCCCCCCGATACGGTCGAGAGATAGTCGACGCGGGGCAGCAGGCCCGATTTCGCGAGTCCCTGAACGATCCCAAGGTTGAAAGTGGCGCTTCGAATACCGCCGCCCGAGAAGGCGACTCCGAGCAACGGTTTACCCGGTGCGCCCAGCACCTTGCGCTGCCGTTCGGCGATTTGGGCCGCTTCTTCCCGGCACACTTCGTTGGCATTCAGCGGCATAAGCGCTCCTTAATAAATCAGAAAATGATTTCGCCCGCGAGACCGAAACGTCCGCACGAGTACAGTGTTTCCGACGGCGGCGCCGTTGCACCCGGAGTGTGATCGTCTCACTTCTTCCGGATGAATCCGTTCTCAAAGGCTGCTGCGAGAGAATCAGGATTGAGCGTGAGCGCCACCATCTTTCTGTTGAGTGCGGGATTTATCGTTTATGTCCTCTTTCTATACCCGCTGATTCTTGCCGTGTGGGCCCGGGTGCGTCCGCGTCCTCCCGTAAAGCGGTTTCAGCCTCGAACGGTGTCCGTGCTGCTTCCGGTGTTCCGCGGAGCGAAGTGGCTGCCAGGGAAATTACAGTCGCTTGCGGCGCTCGACTATCCCGCGCATCTGGTGGAGATCCTGGTCCTGGTCGATGGCGATGAAGACGATTCGGCGGATGTGGCCCGAGCCTTCGGCGATCCGCGGGTACGGGTCATCGAACTGCCGCGCGGCGGCAAGTCGGCGGCTCTGAACGCCGGCCTGGCCGCCGCCTCCGGCGAAATCCTTTTGATGACCGACGTCCGTCAGGAACTGGAACCCGGGAGCCTGGAGCGTCTGGTCGCCTGCTTCGCCGACGAGGAAGTGGGGGTCGCAAGCGGCGAACTGATCATTCGCGACGGTCGTACGCGGGAAGAGGCGGACGTCGGGTTGTACTGGAAGTACGAAAAGTTCATCCGCTCCCGCGTGGGAATC
>DASZUZ010000933.1:0-3619 GCA_035547415.1 Bryobacteraceae bacterium
CGGCGGTTGAGCCGGAAAACGCTGGCCTGAAAGGATCCGTCAGAGCGATAAGACCCGGATGCTCCGTTACTTCAGGTCCGCGGGACATTCGCGTCTTCTACTCTGTCTGACGTCCGCGATTCTGCTGTGCGCGGCCGACGATCCTGTTTACCGCGTCGGCTCGGGCGTAAGCATGCCCCGCGTGCTTCGAAAAAAAGATCCGATTTACTCGAAGGAAGCGGAGCGTGAACGCATTCAGGGCACGGCGCTCTACTCACTCGTTGTGGACCGGAGTGGCCGGGCGAGAGACATAGAGTTGATCAGTCCTATCGGATACGGGCTGGATGAAAAAGGTCTCGATGCGATCGGGCAATGGGTATTCGCGCCGGCGATGAAGGATGGGTCGCCTGTAAGCGTCCGGGCGCAGATAGAAGTCAATTTCCGTTTCCCCGGTATCGCTTTCGATGCAAAAGCAGAGGAACAGCGCACGAGCTACAACTCCGCGATTCACGGCCTTCAGATACCGGATAGAAAGAGCCGGGCCGTCGAGACGATCGGGAAACTGGCCGCACAGAAGTATCCTCCGGCAATGGCCCTGCTCGGCCAATGGATGCTGAAAGGCGGGGAGGTTCCTCAGGATCGCACGCAGGGACTGGATCTGATCCGGAGAGCCGCCCGAAACGACGAACGCTCGGCCCTGTTTACGTTGGGAATGCTCTACGTCAAAGGGGACGGCATACCGCTGGACCTTAACGAGGGCTTCAGACTACTGCGCGATGCCTCCATGTACGGCAGCGCGGCTGCGCAGTTCTATCTGGGTTCGAAATACGAAATCGGCGACGGCCTTCCGGTCGATTCCGAGCGAGCGAAGTATTGTTTCCGCCTCTGTGCGGCACGAGGAGTCGGACCGTGCCAGTTTCACCTGGGCAAGCTCCTGATGCCCGTTCCGGGTGAAAAGAAAGGGGATCTGGTGCAGGCAGCCGCCTGGCTCGAGCTTGCATCAGGCAACGCCGTGAAGGAAGCGGAGCCGCTTGCGAAATCGCTGGGCGAAAGGCTGTCCGATGAAGAGCTCCGGATGGTCGCGAAGCTGAAGCCGCAACTGTTGCGCCCATAGCTCCGCTTCGGACCGGATTTACGACCAGTCGACGACAGCCTTTACGATTCCCGCCTCGCGGTGAAGCCAGAGAGGAAAACGCTCGTCCATGGCTTCCGGGCGGACACACTCCATTGGCCAGTCGGAAACATCGATCCGACCCGATTCCATGGCTTCGAGCACGCGATGGTGCTCTGCCGGCGTGCTGTTGCGGCTCGCGAGGATGGTCGCTTCGCGCCGGTGAAGATCCGGATCGAACAGGGACACGTTGTCATTGATCAGACCCACGAAGATCAGCTTGCCTCCCTGCTGCAGCAGATGAATCGAGGATTCCATGGAGCCCTTATCGCCCGTGCAATCGAACACCAGCATGGAAGGCTCTTCCTGCCGCGCCTCCTCGTGCGAAGGATAATAACGGCTCAGATGATTGTGACGGGCGGCGAATTCGAGGCGCTCCGGCATCTTTTCCACCACGCCGATATCGGCCCCAGCCACGCGAAGAAATTCAATGACTGACAAGCCGATAGGCCCGGCTCCCACGACAATCGCGCGGTCTCCTGCCTGAGCCGCCGCGCGCCCCACGGCGTGGATTCCCACGCCTAACGTTTCGACCAGCGGTATCTGAACCGGCGGAAGCTTCTCGCATTTGTATATCTGTTTCGCCGGAACAACGATCTGATCGCGCATCCCGCCGTCGGAATGAACGCCGATTACTCGCATCTTTGCGCAGCAGTTCGTTCTTCCTCTTGTGCACGCAGCGCAGACGCCGCACGTCATGTACGGATTAACGGCGCACTTGTCGCCTGTCCTGAAGCCTGTTACGCCTTCACCTGCTTCCAACACCTCCACTGCCAGTTCATGCCCCAGGATGCGGGGATAGGTGAAGAACGGCTGGGTTCCTTCAAAGGCGTGCAGGTCTGTCCCGCAGATGCCTACCGTCAGCACGCGAACCAGCACTTCGCCGGGACCGGCGGATGCGGGTTGAGCGGTATCCATCAGAGCAAATCGTCCAGGCCGTTCGAGGATTGCGGTTTTCATGAGAACTGGGGTCAACTGTATCAGACATCGGGGCGACTGGATCAGGCGGTCCTCCCCGCCTCGCTCTACGCGGCTTTCGCTCCGTCCGGGTTTCTGCCATACTGAATTTGCTCTGGCTTCTTCCGTCCGCCAGCCGGATGAGGCTCTTTACCCCGACTCAATCCAGACGCCTCAACGAGGTGATGGGATTTCTGTTCCTTGCGGCAGGCATCCTCGTCCTCCTGAGCTTCGCTTCGTTCCAACCGACAGATCCTTCGTGGAATACGGTCAATGGACACGAACCCACCCAGAACCTGATCGGGCCGATTGGCGCGCATCTGGCCGATCTTTTTCTTCAGGCCTTCGGGCTCGCCGCCTTCGTCTTTCCGGTGTTGATGTTCGGCCTCGGCTGGAAGTGGATCCGGTCTGAGCCGCTTGCCGCGCCCGCGGTAAAGCTCGTCGGCAGCGGCATCCTGGTGCTATCCTGCTGCGGCGGCGCGGCGCTGCTGCCCGAATGGCGTCTGTTCGGTGGCACGATTCTGCCGGGCGGCGCGGCGGGATTCCTCGTGGCGGATTTACTGCGGGGAGCGCTGAACCGGGCAGGAGCCGCGGTCGTTATTGCGACTTCGCTGATCGTGTCCGTGTACCTCGTTTCGACGTTCACGCTGGCTTCACTCGATCGCTGGTTTGCGCCCATCGCGCGAATCATGGCCGCGCTGCGCGACAAGTGGCGTCGAATGGTGGAGCACCGGCGGGAGGCCGCCCTCGAGAAACAGGAACTGAAACGCATGGCGGCCGAGGCGCGGCGCACCGCGAAATCCGCATCGCCCGCGGTAACGCCCGCCGAATCCGAAGTACCGTCAATTGTTCCGGAACCCGCTGCGACGCAACGGATCAGAAAGTCCGACGTGGCGCCGGTCCTGGATACGCCACCGTGGGAAGATCCGGCGCCTCCGATTGAGGTGTTCGATTCGGAGGAGACGGCGGAACTGCAGTCACCAGCGGAGACGGAAATACCGATTTGCCGCCTCGATGAGATGCCCGTCGCCGAAACCTCTAATGCGACGGAGTTCCCGTTCACGAAAGCCGTCCAGGGCGGAGCCCCGAAGACGAAACTGCCCACGCTCTACCGCCTGCCATCAACCGAACTGCTGAACGAAGTTCCTTTGCGCTCGGCATTCGATGAGCAGGAGTTGAAGAATACGGCGGCCGCGATCAAAGCGAAGTTCGAAGAGTTCAACGTATTTGGAAGCGTGGTCCAGATCAATCCCGGCCCCGTGGTCACCACGTTCGAGTTCAAACCCGAAGCCGGCATCAAGTACAGCCGCATCACCACGCTCACCGAAGACCTGTGCCTCGGGCTGCAGGCCGAATCCATCCTGATCGAGCGCATTCCCGGCAAGCCGACCATCGGCATCGAAGTCCCCAATACTAAGCGCGAAGTCATCAGCCTGCGCGCCGTCATCGAATCGGACGAGTTTCAGGACTCGCACTCGTTCCTGACCATCTCGATGGGCAAGGACATCAACG
>DASZUZ010000934.1:0-2991 GCA_035547415.1 Bryobacteraceae bacterium
GCGACTCAGACCAGCACGATCATGTCTTCGATACGGGCGTAATCCGCAACATCCAGTTTGAAAACAGCCAGCCTGGCCCGATCCGGCAGACGAGCACGCCGAGCGACGAATACAAGAATGCTCGCGGTCCCGCCAACGCGCCTTCCTGGACCACGCCTCTGACGCTTCCGGCCGGCACGGAAATCAGCGTTCGAGTCCATGAACCACTGGAATTGCAGAACTCCCGAACAGACCGTACCTGGGAGGCTGAAGTGAGCCGCGATATCGCGAGTCCCGGCGGAACCATCGTTGTTCCTCGCGGCTCGGAAGCGCGGCTCGTTGTACGAAGGTTAGCGGGCAAGGAACAGCTCGACCTGGAGTCGATATCGATTGGAGGGCATCGTCTCACGGTCAACGCGCCGGAGGGCGCAATCCTGGCCGAGTATCCCGGCGTTACGGGGAAAACGCCCGGGATGCCTTCGTCGACGGTCGCACACGTGGGCGCGGAAAGCAATCCGGTCAGGCTTCCCGCCGGAGCGGAACTGGGCTTCCGGATCACCCGGCCGGTCACTCTAAATCCAGCGAAATAACCGAAGAAAGGAAGGGAAAGATGGCACAAAACAAGTTTTACGACAGCAGGATTTCAGAAGGAACACTTGAAAGGGGCGCCTACGAAGTCGATCCCGAGGCCCGCGCGGCCCCGCGGGAATCGGCGGCGATCTCGCGCGATGACGTTCGCGACGGATTCGCGCCCGCTCCCTTCAACGGTGTCAGCACGGGAGCCAGTGACTCCAACGCTGATGCGGCCCGGACTTCCGTCGATCGCCGCCGCAGACGCGTTCTTTCGGCAGGGACGCTGGCGGGAGACCGTGTCCGAAATGCCAGCGGCGAAGATCTGGGCAGGATCGAAGAGATCATGATCGACGTCGCCTCCGGACGCGTTGCCTACGCCGTCCTCTCGTTCGGCGGTTTTCTTGGCCTGGGGGACAAGCTCTTTGCGATTCCCTGGAGCGCCCTGCAGATCGACGAAGCCGAACATGAATTCATCCTCGATGTCGACCGGCAGATACTCGAAAATGCGCCCGGCTTCGACAAGCACAATTGGCCCGACATGGCGGATCTGACCTTTGAGACGTCCATTCACCAGCACTATGGAAGAACGCCCTATTGGGAACACGACGTGACGGACGCCGGCGATTACGTGGGCGACGACCGACAGACGAACCGCAGCATCGAATATGAACCAACAGTCGGGTATCGCGCCGCCGAGCCGGTGAACAGAGAGGATGATCGCATCGCGGGCACGGCCAAAGTATCGACGATGAACGATCTGTTTCTCGACGAAATCCGCGACCTGTACGATGCCGAGCAGCAACTCACCAAAGCGCTTCCCAAAATGGCGAAGGCAGCCACGTCATCCGAACTCCGGAATGCGTTCGAAGAGCATCTGCGGCAAACGGAGGGGCATGTACGCCGGCTGGAGCAGATCTTCGATTCGCTGGGCGAGAGAGGCGCCGGCAAAAAATGCACGGCAATGGCCGGATTGATTAAAGAAGGCGACGAAGTGGCCAGCGACACGGATCAGACCATGGTTCGGGACGCCGGTCTTATCGCAGCCGCGCAGAAAGTGGAGCACTACGAAATCTCGGGTTACGGATCCGCGAGATCTCATGCCGAGCGACTGGGGAACACGGAGGCGGCGCGCCTTCTCGAGGAGACCCTGCGGGAGGAAAAAGCAACGGACGAGAAGCTGAACAATCTGGCGGAGAGTTCAGTAAATCGCGAGGCCACGCTCCGCGTCTGAAGCCAGAAGGGGCAGGCGTCGGCGCCCTGCCCCTTTTTAGTTAACTCTCTCGCAAAGATCGGCCACGTTCTGTCGGGCAGCGAACAGTCTCGCGTCTTGCAAGTCCAGCAAAGCGAAGAACATCCCGTTTCTCATGCTATCTTTGTCTTGCTTTGCTCCCCAACCGCTTTGTTCTGTTTTCCCTCGCATTTCTCACAACCGGCAGTTTCGTTCTTCCGGGTCAGACTCTCTTCCGGAAGCCGGTAAAGGTTTTGGGCGACCCGAACTATATCGGCACGGCCGCCAGTCCGACTTTATACGACGGAAACGGCCCGAACGTGGTGGAAGGCCGCGAATTAAGCGCTCCCGTGGCGATCGCGCTCGACACCTCGGTGTCGCCTCCGATCGTCTATATCTCGGATGCGGGCAACAACCGTGTGCTCGGTTATCAATACGGCACGCAGTTGAAGCCGGGCGCTATGGCCGACGTCATCCTCGGGCAGACCGACCGGTTCGCCAACCTGCCTCTGGGCCCGGGCACGGCGCGCTCCACCGGCATGAATCAGCCAACCGGAATCGCCGTCGACGCTTCCGGAAATCTGTATGTTGCCGACACTCTCAACAACAGAATTCTGCGGTACCCCAGGCCGATGTCACAACCGTCCGGCTCGCTGCAACTGCCGGACATGGTGATCGGCCAGACCTCCTTCAACACGAGGACCACAAACGCGGGCGGCATCAGCGCAACCTCGCTCTCTCTCGCCAGCGCCTCGAGTTTCGTTCGCACGGGAATCGCTTTCGATCCCGCCGGAAACCTGTGGGTAACGGATACGCTGAACAACCGCATCCTGCGTTACCCGGCTTCCGGCCTGAAAACCGGCGCAACCGCGGATCTGGTCATCGGACAACCGGATTTCACCACCGCGACGGCCACGACGAACCCGCTCAACAAGGCAGGACTGAATGGACCGCACGCACTGGCTTTCGATCCGTCCGGCAAACTGCTGGTCACGGACGCTCTCAACCGTCTTCTCGTCTTCGCCCCTCCGACCGCATCGAATGTGGCGGCTGTCCGGATCGCGGGAATCGACAGTTCGAGCGCGTCAACTCCCGCTACGCAGATCCGCCTGCGCAATCCGTTCGGCGTGGCAGGAACATCCGCCGGCGTGGTCGTTGCCGATACGGGCAACAACCGGGTTCTGCTCTTTCCGCCCGTCGATTCCTGGCCA
>DASZUZ010000935.1:0-4698 GCA_035547415.1 Bryobacteraceae bacterium
AAATCCACCACGGCGGCGACCTTCGTCTCCGGCGTCTCATGCGTCGCGGCATAAGTAATCAGAAACGCCCCGGCCGACTCGCCGATCAGCGCGATCTTCCGGGCATCGACGTTATAAGTCGCGGCGTTCTTTTTCACCCACCGGATCGCGTTATCCACGTCTTCGACGGGTTGGGGGAACCGGTAATCGGGAGCAAGCCGGTAATCGATGGAAAACCAGGCAAACCCGGCCTTCGTCAGAACATCGAGAACAGGTCCGACGTAACTCTTTTTCGTTCCCTGATCGAATCCTCCGCCATGGACCACGATCGCCGCGGCGAACGGCCCCTTTCCATCCGGCACATGGATGTCGAGGAGCAGCGGCTTGCCATCCGGCCGGGAGTATTCGACGTCGGTTTTATCCATAGCCGACGCCGTGAGAGCCAGCATCCCGGCCAGAAGAAGCGCGCTTGTCCTGTTCATCGCCGAGTTATTTTATCAGGAACTTTGTTTCACGCTTTCGAGCAATTATAATCAGCCTGAGCAGTAACTTACGAGGGGTTAGAAAGCGTCACCACAACAATCCAATGCAGTTCAGCGTCAGCGAATCTACCCGCACCATACTAAAGACTGGGGCGGCGGCCATACTTACGGTGGGGTTAATGGCCGGAGCGACTTCCAAATCGCCGGCGGTCGATGCCGTCGGCTTCGAAAAAAACGTCAGGCCGATCCTGAAGAACACCTGCTCGGGCTGTCACAACGCAAGCGTGATGTCGGGCGGCGTCAACCTGCTCCCTTACATGGATGCGGCTACGATCGGCGAAGACCGTCCGTCCTGGGACAAAATCCTGCAGAAGATCGAATCCGGCGAGATGCCGCCGAAAGGCGTGCCCCGGCCGCCGCAGGCGCAGATGACGGCGTTGACCACCTTCGTTCACGGCGAGTTCGACAAGGCCGATGCCGCCGTGAAGCCGGATCCGGGCCGCGTCACGGCGCGACGGCTCAATAGAAATGAGTACCGGAACACGGTCCGCGATCTGCTCGCGGTCGATTTCCGCGCCGACAAAGACTTCCCCACGGACGATTCCGGTTACGGCTTCGATAACATCGGCGACATCCTGACCATTTCGCCGGTCCTGATGGAAAAGTACTTGAACGCGGCCGAGGCGATCGCTTCCCGCGCCATGGGCGCCGATCCCCTGCCGAAAAAGCCCCTCGAAATCAGTTACGACCTCAAAACGAAGAATCTGCGCCGGCTCGATTTCAGCACGGTCGAGGCCAGCCATCGCGTCGACTTCGACGGCGAATACACCGTGCGCTTTGGTTTTCCCGGCGAGCGCGCCCCGGATGCGAAGCCGGTCAAAATGGGCTTCTTCATGGACGGCCAGCTTCTCGAAACGATCGACGTCGAGATGAAGCCTTCGAAGCTAGTTTACTTCAATCCGTTTTCCGACGGTGAAATGCGCGTCTACCTGCCGGAAGGCGATCACGTGTTTCGCGCGCAGTTTCTGAACGACGAGTTCATCAAGACGATCACGAATCCGAAAATCGCTTACAGCGACAAGAAGAATAAGTACATCGGCTCGATTACGTTTGTCGGTCCGTTTCCCTCGAAGGTCGAAAAGGCCAGTCGCAAGAAGATCCTGATCTGCGATCCGAAGACCGGCCAGGCATGCGTCGAGAAAATTGTCGCCAACCTCGCGCACCACGCTTACCGCCGGCCGGCGACAAAGACGGAAATCGCGGGGCTGATGAAGTTCGTCGCCATGGCGAAGGCGCAGGGCCAGTCCACCGAACAGGGCATCCAGTTGGCGCTCGAAGCCATGCTGGTCTCGCCCGAATTCCTCTTCCGCATCGAACGCGACCCGAATCCGACCGATCCCGAGAAGGTTCACCGCCTGTCGGACGTCGAACTCGCCTCGCGCCTCAGCTATTTCCTCTGGAGTTCCATGCCGGACGACGAACTGCTCGGCCTGGCGGAAGCCGGGAAGCTGAAAGATCCGGCAACTCTCGACGCGCAGGTCAAGCGGATGATGACCGACCGCAAAGCCGCGGCTTTCGCCGATAACTTTGCCGGCCAGTGGCTCGAAATCCGCAATCTGGATTCCATCAAGCCCGATCCGCAGAAGTTCCCGTTGTTCACGCCGGAACTGAAAGATGCCATGCACATGGAAACCAACCTGTTCTTCCAGCATGTGCTCAGCGAAAACCGGCCCATGTCGGACTTCCTCGATGCGAAGTATACGTTCCTGAACGAGGAACTCGCGAAGTTCTACGGCATCGACAGTGTGAAAGGGCCGGACTTCCGCCGGGTGGATCTGAACACCGATCAGCGCGGCGGCGTCCTGACGCAGGCGAGCGTGCTCGCCGTATCGAGTTATCCGAGCCGCACCTCGCCGACAATTCGCGGCAAATACGTCCTGAACAATATCCTCGGCACTCCTCCGCCCCCGCCGCCTCCGGACGTGCCTGCGCTCGACGATTCCAAAGTCGGCAGCGACGTTTCGCTCCGAAAGCAACTGGAAGCGCACCGCAGCAATGCGGTCTGCGCGTCCTGCCACAGCAAGATGGACGTGCTCGGTTTCGGGCTCGAAAACTACGATGCGATCGGCAAATGGCGCACGGTGGACGGCAAGTTCCCGATCGACGTGGGCGGAACGATGCCGAACGGCAAATCGTTCAAAACTGCCGCCGAGATGCGGACCGTTCTGCTCGCGAGCATGCCGC
This sequence comes from Bryobacteraceae bacterium, assembly GCA_035547415.1. Taxonomy (GTDB): domain Bacteria; phylum Acidobacteriota; class Terriglobia; order Bryobacterales; family Bryobacteraceae; genus BOG-234. Next base: position 2,706 of record DASZUZ010000935.1, read on the forward strand.
AGGTCTCCCGCTGCCTGATCGAGAAAACCATGACGTATGCGCTCGGCCGGGGCATGCAGGCCTACGATAACCGCACCATCGATCAGATCAACAAGACGCTGGCGGCCGACGGTTATCATTTCCAGACGATGATTTACGAGGTTGTGCACAGCCTGCCGTTTCAGTCGCGGCGAGGCGAGTTGATCACCTCTCAAAAAGACGCAAAAGCGAAGGAGATTGCAGCAAAATGATGACCCGGAAAGCTCTGCCCCGAAGAACGTTCCTCCGCGGAATGGGAACGGCCGCGATCGGCCTGCCATTCCTGGACGCCATGGCGCCCGCTTTCGCGTCGAGCACGGTTCCGGGCAAACCGCCCGTGCGGATGGCGTTCTTCTACGTGCCGAACGGCATGATGATGGACTCCTGGAATCCTTCGTACGAAGGCAGGCTCCAGGAACTGCCCCGGACACTCAAGTCGCTCGAGCCATTTAAAGACGACATCCTGCACATCGGGAACCTGACGCACAACACCGGCCGCGCTCTGCTGGATGGCGCGGGCGACCACGGCCGCTGCTCAGGCTCGTATCTGACCGGCATCCAGGTCAAAAAATCGCTCGTTGAGATCAAAAACGGCGTTTCTTTCGATCAGATCGTCGCCAACGAAGTCGGAAAGCAGACGCGCTTCCCGTCCCTCGAACTCGGTATGGAAGACGCCCGGCAGGCGGGCGACTGCGACTCCGGCTACTCCTGCGCCTATACGAATAACCTCGCGTGGCGCAGCGAAACGCAGCCCCTGCCGCCGATTCTCGATCCGCGCGCCTTGTTCGAGCGGCTGTTCGGCAAGGGGCAGCCGATGACGCCGGAAGAACGCATCCGGCAGGCGAAATATCGCCGCAGCATCCTCGATTTCGTTTCGGACGACACGCACAAGCTCGAATCGTCGCTCGGTCCCACGGATCGCCGCAAGCTCGACGAATACCTCTCTTCCATCCGGGAAGTGGAACGGCAGATCGAGCGCGCCGAAAAGGACAACCAGCAGATCGATCCGCACATGGAGAAGCCCTACGGTATCCCCGCGGACTTCGCCGAGCACTTCAAGATGATGTCGAATATGGTCGCGATCGCGCTTCAGGCCGATCAGACCCGCATCATCACGTTCCTCATGACGCGCGAAGGTTCCTCGCGGGCCTACCGTGAAATCGGCATTCCGGACGGCCATCACCCCTGCACGCACCACCGCAACATCCCGGAACTGATGGAGAAGACGCGGAAGATCAACGAGTACCACATGCAGCAGTTCGCGGGCCTGGTCGAAAAGCTGAAGAATACGAAAGAGGGCGATCGTTCCCTCCTCGATAACAGCATGATCGTGTACGGCGCCGGACTCTCCGACCCCAATGCGCACCTGCATGAAGACCTGCCGACCGTCATCATCGGCAAGGGCGGCAATTACTTCAAAACAGGGCGGCGCGTGCTCGCGCGGCGCGAAACGCCGATGTGCAACCTGTTCCTCACCATGATGGACCGGATGGGCGTCCCCGTCGAACACTTCGGCGATTCCACGGGTCGTCTGGAAGGGCTGGACCTCGCTTAACCATGCAATTCGGGAGAGGAAAACCCTCGGCGGGCGCGTTTTTCGACACGGACTTCGCGACCATCGACAGCCTGCTGGCGCTCGCCGTCCTGCACGGCATGTCGGGTAAGAACGACTGCCGCGTCGCGATCGTCACGATGAGCCGGCCCAATCTCGCCGTGACCGCCTACATCGATATGGTGGAACGCTTCTATCGGGGACGCCCCGGCAATTTCGCGCAGGTGCCTCCGATCGGAATGCGGACTGCCGGCGCGGCGGGCGAAACTTCGCCGGCCTACACGGTTCCGTTCCAGAAGAAGAAACCTGACGGAACGCCGGTCCATGCCAGTCAGGTCAGGACCGTCATTGACACGGGCGACCCGAATACGCTGATCCGTAACTACCTCGAAGCGCAGTACGACCAGAACGGGTTTATGGTAC
>DASZUZ010000936.1:0-15917 GCA_035547415.1 Bryobacteraceae bacterium
CTCAGCCGAGCTGCGGCCCGCTGTTCGCGGTCAGTCCTGATCGATTCTTTTCCCCCAGTCTCGCCAGGATGACCTGTGCGAGTTCGGCGATCGGCATCGCGCGCTCTCGGGAAGACGATGCCATTCCGCGCAGCGCGAATGCGTCGGCTTCATCGGGCTCGCTTCCGGACTCCAGCGCCTTGATGACGCGATCGATCAGCGCGCGCTGGTCGTTTTCGGATGAAGGGGGCATAGGTTTTTCACGCCCGGCGCTGCCCGGACATAAATCGATGTCCGGCGGAGGCAAATCGCAGCTCGGCCCATGCCGGAAGAGCAGCGAAGACAAGGACGGCCAGAGATAAAAAAGATAAGGTCGATGGTTCCGGAATCGCGAAAGACCCTGGCGTGACAGTAAGATCATCCATTGCCCACCATCCCTGGGCGGGGTCCGTCCAGGTGGTTTGCGTCGCGACAATCTCCAGCGTTGTCACATCGGTTTGTCCGAAGTTCAGCCATTGCCACGTTGGATGCGCGCTTGTTTTATCCAGCGCGAGAAGAGAGCTGCCCCCCAGAAGGTCTCCGTTCGCGTTATAGGCGCGGAACTGAACATTGTCCGCCGTCCATGGCATGTCCGCCGCGAACGCGTTGAAATATGCGCCTGCGACTGTCCGGGGATCGTGAAATACGATTTCCTGGACAAGCGCTCCACCCCAGTTCCAGGCCGCCTGCGTGCCGCTGAAAGCGCCCACTGCGGCGAAGCTCCAGTCCCGGTTGTTGACGACTCCCCAATAGTGGTCTCCTGTTCCGGGCCAGCTCGCGCCGGCGTAGTTGTCCGCGATGCCAAGGCCGGTAAACGTGGCTCTGACCGACACCGGTTGCCCGAAAGCCGGAACGGAAGAGATGTCGTCGAAGTTGATGATCGTGGCGTGCGAAAGCGTCAGTGCGGACGCGAAAAGCACGAGTGCGCGAAAGGCCGCGGCGCTCCAGTGGCGAGGCATGTTCTACCTCCAGATGCTGGCAATCTTAGCCTGTCGGCGTCTCGATACAAAAGGAGTCCTGGTCGAAACGATACTCAGGTCCAAAAGACAGGCTGGCCTGACTTTGAGCCAGGTCAGGGCCGGGCGGGTCTGGCGCCGATCGCCAGAATCGTTTCAAAGGCGTGAGCCTGTTTCTCCCGATCCACGATCCAGCTCTGGACGTCGCGGAAGCCGGCCAGATCCAGAAACTGACGCAGTTCCACCTCCGAGAACCCCAGCCACGTGTCGGCGTAGAGTTCGCGCGCCTGCTCAAATCCGTGTCGCTTCAGATCGAGAACGACGATCCGGCCGCCAGGCTTGAGTATGCGATAGGCGGCATCGACCGCGAGTTGCGGGTGCAAAGCGTGGTGAAGGCTCTGGCTGAAGAAGGCGAGTTCGACGCTTTCCTTCGGAATAGGGGGATCTTCCAGATCGCCAAGCCGGTATTCGAGATTGCGGAGCCCGTTGTCCGCCGCGAGACGGGAGCCGAACTCCACCATCCTCGCCGAATTGTCGATGGCGATCACCCGTTCCGCGCGTTGCGCCAGCAGTTGCGAGAAGGTGCCTTCTCCGGCCCCGAGATCGGCGATGACCATCGGCGGCATCAGTTGCAGCAGCGTCTCCGCGAGCCCTTTCCACGATCGCCCGGGGACATAGTTGCGGCCGAACTTTCCGGCCAGGCTGTCGAAATAACCGCGCACTCTGTCGCGCCGTTTCTCTAACACCAGTGTGAGCGCCCGCGCGTCTCCCGCCGCCTCGGGAATTTCTCTCCCGGCCGCTTCCAGAAGGTCGATCAGTTCGCGATCCTTGAGCCGGTACAGACTGTTTTTGCCCTGCTTCCGGTCCTCCACCAGGCCGGCTTGTTTCAGGCGCGCCAGATGCGTGGAAATGCGGCTCTGTCCCATCGCCAGAATCTCCTGCAGTTCCGCCACGGAGAGTTCTTCCTGCCGCAGCAGCAGAAGAAGACGGATCCGGTTCACATCCGCCAGCAAAGACAGGGATTTGAGGATTGACGCCACGTCAGGACTCGATGGTAATATATCAACATATCTGGATTCATTGATACAAGGAGAAAGCGCTTGAGTACAGCTACCCTGCCGGGAATTGCGACGGACTACAAGGTCGCGGATATGAAGCTGGCCGATTGGGGCCGCAAAGAGATCACCGTGGCCGAAAAAGAGATGCCCGGTCTCATGGCCATTCGCGAGAAGTACGCGAAGACGAAGCCGCTGGCCGGCGTTCGCGTTTCCGGATCGCTGCACATGACGATTCAGACCGCGGTTCTGATCGAAACCCTGGTCGATCTGGGCGCGAGTGTTCGCTGGGCGAGCTGCAATATCTTCTCGACGCAGGACCACGCCGCCGCCGCCATCGCGGCCGCCGGCGTTCCGGTCTTCGCGTGGAAGGGCGAGACGCTCGAAGAATACTGGTGGTGCACGAATCAGGCGCTGACCCACCCGGGCGGGCTCGGACCGCAGTTGATCGTGGACGACGGCGGCGATGCGACCCTGTTCATCCACAAAGGCTACGAGCTCGAAAACGGCAGCGATTGGGTCAACACGCCATCCGGCAATAAAGAAGAGCAGGTGATCAAGAACCTGCTGAAGGAGATCCACGCGGAAACGCCGAACCGCTGGCACGATGTCGTGAAGGACTGGAAGGGCGTTTCGGAAGAGACGACCACCGGTGTTCACCGTCTCTACAAGATGCAGGAAGCGGGCACGCTGCTCGTTCCGGCGATCAACGTCAACGACTCCGTCACCAAGTCGAAGTTCGATAACCTCTACGGCTGCCGCGAGTCGCTGGCCGACGGCATCAAGCGCGCGACGGACGTGATGGTTGCGGGTAAAGTTTGCGTCGTGTGCGGCTATGGCGATGTCGGGAAGGGAAGCGCTCATTCGCTGCGCGGACTCGGAGCCCGCGTTATCGTGACCGAAATCGACCCGATCAACGCCCTGCAGGCGGCGATGGAAGGATTCGAGGTCACGACGGTCGAAGAGACCCTCGGCCGCGGCGATATCTACGTGACGACCACGGGCAACGTCGGCGTCATCACGCTCGAACACATGCGCCGCATGAAGGATCAGGCGATTGTCTGCAACATCGGCCACTTCGACAGCGAGATTCAGGTGGACCGCCTCAACGGTTCCGATGCGAAGAAGATCGAGATCAAGCCGCAGGTGGATATGTACACGTTCCCGTCGGGCAACAGCATCTTCGTGCTGGCCGAAGGACGGCTGGTGAATCTCGGCTGCGCGACGGGACACCCGAGCTTCGTCATGTCCAACAGCTTCTCGAACCAGACGCTCGCGCAGCTCGATCTCTGGAAGAACAAGGACACCTACAAACCCGGCGTTTATGTGCTTCCGAAGAAGCTGGATGAAGAAGTCGCGCGGCTGCATCTGGAAAAGATCGGCGTAAAGCTGACGGTGCTCACGCCTGAGCAGGCGGAGTACATCGGCGTTCCGGTCGAAGGTCCCTACAAGCCCGATCACTACCGCTACTGAGTAAGTTCGAACCTTCGGTGAAAGGCCCGGCTCTTCAGCCGGGCCTTTTTGCGTCAGCGGCGGAAAATCCGCGCCCCGGTTTTCGCCGTAATATGGATTTCACCGCAGCCATGAAGTCCATCGCGCTCTTTCTCCTCTGCTCCGCAATGCTGGTCGCTCAGCGCGACCCGCATCCTTCCGCCGTTTCCGAAAGACCCGTAACCCTGTATTCCGGCATGGGGACCTGGCGTCATCCCATCGAAACCCGCAGCCCGCTGGCACAGAAATATTTCGATCAGGGCCTCGCGCTGGTCTACGGCTTTAATCGTTACGAGGGGCTGCGATCCTTCCGCAAAGCAGCCGAGCTGGATCCTCAGGCGCCGATGGCCTATTGGGGCATCTCGTTCGCGCTCGCTCCGTACATCAACATGGACGGCGATCCGAGCGTCGACATCAAAGAGTCCTGCGGCGCACTCGACAAAGGCCTGGCGCTGAAAGAGGCAAGCGCAACGGAACGCGCTTATCTCGAAGCTGCCGCAACGCGCTGCCCCGATTTCTCCGACCCGCAACGTTACGTCCGAGCCGCGCGCGATCTGGCTTCCAGATATCCGGACGATCCCGACGCGCAGGTCCTCTACGCGGAATCGCTGATGATCCCGACGCGCTGGCACTGGTACTCCGGCGATGGCACGCCCGCCGAGGGAGTTGCGGAAGCCGAACGAGTACTGGAAGGTGTTCTCCGCCGCAATCCCGCGCACCCGGGTGCGAACCATTTCTACATCCACGCGGTCGAGTCGTCCCCGACGCCCGAACGCGCCATCGCCAGTTCCGAACGTCTGATGGGAATCGTGCCCGGCGCGGGGCACGTGGTCCACATGCCGGCCCACATCTGGCTTGTGCTCGGCGATTTCGAAACGGCCGCGACCGTCAACCAGCGTGCCGCGGAAGTGGATCGAAAATACTTCGTCCAGACCGGCGTGAATGGCAGTTACTACATGTATTACCTGCACAATCTCGATTTCATCCTCTATGCGCGCATGATGCAGGGCCGGCTGACCGAAACCCGCAAGGCCGCCGCGCAGCTTCGCGAGGCCGCGGCGCCGATGATCGGAGCGATGCCGGAAATGGCAGGCCTTTTCGATGCCATCGGCATCATGTCGGAACTGCGGTCGTATCGATGGAACGATCTGATCGCCGCCCCGCGCCCCACATCGAAAAATCCAACTTCCGTCGCAATGTGGCATTATGCGCGCGCGTTCTCGCTGGCATCGAAAGGCCAGACTGACGAGGCAAAGCAGGAGAGTGAGCAGTTCGAGCGGTCGCGCTCCTCCGTCGATCGGGATGCGCCCTGGATTGTCAACAAAACGGGTGACATCCTGGATCTGGCGGCGGCAACTCTCGCGGCGCGTCTGGCGTCCTCGCCCGTGGATGCTGTCCCGCTCTGGCAGAAAGCCGTGGCGTTGCAGGACGCCCTGACCTACGACGAACCTCCCGCCTGGCATTACCCGATCCGCGAATCGCTCGGCGCCGCATTGCTTCGCGCCGGTGACGCGTCCGGCGCCGAAACTGTTTTTCGCGAAGGACTTCGCCGGAGCCCGCGTAACGGCCGGATGCTGTTCGGGCTGCTTGAGAGCCTGAAAGCGCAGAACAAAGCCGGGGCTGTTGCCTGGGTCCAGCGGGAGTTCGACGCCGCGTGGAAAGGCGCGGACATCGAGCTTCGCCTGTCCGATCTGTAAAAGAGCGTGATTCCGCTTGACCGGAACGTCCGAACCGGAGATAGTAATTCCCTGAGGAGAGTCTTTCATGAGGAAACTGCTGGCGTTGCTGGCAATGTTTGCCGTCGCCGCGTTGGGCGCCGATATCAGCGGGAAATGGAAAGGAACGGCGGAAGGTCCGAACGGGCCCATCGAGCGCACCTTCACGTTCAAGGTCGATGGGACGAAACTGACGGGCGAAACCGAGAGTCAGATGATCGGAAAATCCACCATTCAGGACGGCAAAGTCGAAGGCGAGGACATTTCGTTCAGCATTAACGCGAATTTCCAGGGGAACGACATCAAACTGGATTACAGGGGCAAGATCGTTGGCGATCAGATCAGACTGACGGTGGAATTCCCGGGCGGCGGGCAGACGGCCGAATACACGCTGAAGCGCGAATCGTGACGTTGCGCGTCTCGCTATAATCACCAGACGCCCTCAATGCCGGAACAAAGCTACGCGAAACACGCGAAAAACGTCCCGATGTTCCATCAGGTGCTGTTTTTGCTGATTGTCGCCACATTCGTCGGATCGCTGGTGAATCTGTACGAATCTCTTGGCGACCATGTACGCCTCTACAGCGCCGCGCTGATTACCGCGATGGCGGTGGCTCTGCTGCTCCTGTGGTTCTTCGCGCGTGTTTTTCCGCTGAAGGCGCAGGATCGGGCTATTCGGGCGGAAGAGAATCTCCGGCACTACGTTTTGACCGGCACGTTGCTCGATTCGCGGCTCGCGGTAAAGCAGATCGTCGCGTTGCGGTTCGCCTCAGACGCCGAGTTCCCGGAACTGGCGCGAAAGGCTGCCGCGGAATCCATGCCGGCTGACGAAATCAAGAAATCCGTGAAGAACTGGCGCGCCGATCACGACCGGCTCTGACGAGGTCAGCGTGGCCCGCGCAGATCGAATACCAGTGACTTGATCGCCAGCGCCGCGACAGCGGTGATGAAGACGGCCCGCAGCAGCCTTTCCGGCAGTCTGCGCGCCCACCGCCCTCCCGCGAGTCCGCCAAGAAATGCCGCCGTCCCGAGGATCGCGCTCAGCTTCCAGTCGATCGCGTGATGCCAGGCGAAAATGCAGCTTGCGATCAGCGAAGACGCGATGTTCATCACCCGCGACATGACCACGGCGCGCAGAAACGAATAGCCGAAAAAGAAGACGCAGGTGGCGATCAGCAGAGTCACGTAGCCGCCGCTGAAAAATCCTCCGTAGATGGCGAGCAGCAGCGTTGCGGCATAACCGGTCCGGATACGCCCGGGCGTAGGCGGCGCCTCATTCCGCACGCCGAGACGAGGGTTGATCAGCAGAAAAACCAGAACGGCGACCATCGCGATCGGAATCATCAGCGGGAGCCAGGTGGCGGGGACCACGAAGACGAGCAAGGCCCCGAGAGTGGAACCGGCGATCGTCAGGGCGATGCACGCCGGGGCCCGCTTCCGGTCGATTTCCGGTCCTCTCAGAAACGGCAAAGCGCCGCCCAGGCTCATCATCGTGAGGATCACCATGTTCGTGGCGATGGCGGTGCGCGGTTCGATGCCGAACTGAATCATCGCCGGCACGGTGATCAGGGCCGTTGCGCCCGTGACCACCGTGACGATGCAGGTGAAGAAGAAGATCAGTGCGAGGACGAGGATAGCGTCAAGGATACATCGTGCTCCTCTTCGACGACCGTATCGGCCTTTCTGCCTTCAAAGATGGAATAGATTGCCGGTACGACGAGCAGCGTGAGCAGCGTGGAAGTGACGAGTCCTCCGATGACCACGACGGCAAGTGGCCGTTGCACTTCCGAGCCGGGTCCTTTGGCGAACAGGAACGGTACAAGCCCCAGTGCGGCTACGGTGGCGGTCATCATCACCGGCCGGAATCGCATGAGGGCTCCCTGCACCACGGCGTCGAACTGCGGCATGCCCTGCTGCCGCAGCTTGCGGATGTACGAAACCAGCACAACGCCGTTCAGCACCGCGATGCCCCACAGCGCGATGAATCCCACGGAGGCCGGGACGGACAGGTACTCACCGCTGGCCCAGAGCGCCACGACGCCGCCGATCGAGGCGAAGGGAAGCACCGTAATGATCAGAGCCGCGAAACGAAGCGAATTGAACAGCAGGAACAGCAGGAAGAAGATCGCGCCGACTGTGATCGGCACGATGATTTTCAGGTGCCGCAGCGCGCGCTGCATGTTTTGAAACTGTCCGCCCCATTCGAAGGAATAACCGGAAGGCAATTTCACCTGCTGCGTGACCTTTTGCTGCAACTCCGCGACAAACCCGCCAAGATCGCGATCCTGTACGTTGATGCCGGTGACGATGCGCCGTCTCGCCATGTCCCGATTGATTTGCGCCGGGCCCTCCACAACCCGGATGTCGGCGAGACTCGAGAGCGGGACCTGCGCGCCCGACGGCGTGCGGACCAGGAGCTGCCGGATATCGCTCACGCTGTTGCGGAACTCTTCGGGCAGCCGCACGGACGCCTGGAACCGCCGCTCGCCCTCATAGATTTCCGTCGCCGGTTTGCCTGCGAAAGCCGTCTCGATGACGTCGTTCACATCCGATGCATTGAGACCGGCGCGGGCAATGGCCTGCCGGTTGATGTTGATCGTGAGATATTGCTGGCCGCCGACGCGATCCACATGCGCGTCGCGGAATCCACGGATGCCGCCCGCTATTTTGGTAACTTCGTTCGCTTTGCGAATCAGCGTATCGAGATCGTCTCCGAAGATGCGAACCGCCACGTCGGCGCGAACGCCCGTGACCATCTCATCCACGCGATCCGAGATGGGCTGCGCCATCACCATGTTCACTCCGGGCAGAACGCTGAGACGTTTCCGGATTTCTTCGGCGATCTGGTCCTGTGTCTGGCCGTCGGGGCGTTCTTCGAGCGGCACGAGACTCGCCATGACGTCGGTTTCGTTCGGACCGGCGGGATCCGCGGGAGATTCGCCGCGTCCGAGGCGCGATACGACCTGTTTCACGCCAGGAACACCCCGGATCAGCCGTCCGATCTCCATCTCCATTTTCAGGGACTCGTCGAGCGAGATGTTCGGGACGCGGTCGACGTTCGGCGAAATGGTTCCTTCTTTCATTTCAGGGATGAACGAAGTTCCGAGGAACGGGAACAGCGCGATGGCCCCGGCAAAGAGGAGAAGCGCGCCGAGAGTTGTTAATGTGACGTGCCGGACGGCCCACGACAACGCCAGCCGGTAAGGCCGCTTCAGCAGACGCACCAGCAATGTATCGTGTTCGGCCCCGCCCTTCAGCACCCAGGACGCGAGCACCGGCGTAAGTGAAAGCGACAGGACAAGCGAAACGCCGAGCGCGATCGCGATCGTATATGCGAGCGGCGCGAACATCTTGCCTTCCATGCCTTCCAGCGTCATGAGCGGCAGGAAAACGAGAATGATAATTCCGACGCCGAAAATGACAGGGGTTCCCACTTCGCACACGGCTTCGAGCACCGTGCGGATGCGTTTCTCATGCTTGTAGTGCGGATCGCAGAGCCTCGAGTGCACATTCTCGACGACCACGACCGATCCGTCGATCATCAGGCCGATCGCGATGGCGAGACCGCCCAGGGACATCAGGTTCGCGGACAGGCCGTAATGATTCATCACGATGAACGTGATCAATGGCGTAAGAAGCAGCGTGGCGATCACGATCAGGCTCGACCGCAGATCGCCGAGATAGAGGAAGAGGATGACGATGACAAGGACAATACCTTCCTCCAGCACCTTGATGACGGTGTGCAGCGCCGCGTCCACCAGTTCCGAACGGTCGTAGTAAGGCGCGATCTGAAGCCCGTCCGGGAGCATGCCTTTCGAGTTGATTTCCTCCACGCGAGCCTTGATGCGCGAGACGACCTCCTTGGCATTGCCGCCGGCGATCATCATCACGATGCCGCCGGCCGCTTCCGTGACGCCGCCTTTCACCATCGCGCCGTAGCGCACTTCCTCGCCGAGCTTCACCTCCGCGACGTCGCGAAGATAGACGGGCGTTCCGTTGGCTTCTTTCAGCACGATGGAGCGGATGTCATCCGTGCTCCGGATCAGGCCCGTGCCGCGGATGAGGTACTGCTCGGGGCCCTGCTTGAGGATTCCACCGCCGGAGTTGGCGTTGTTGTGCTGCAGTTGCTGGAAGACGTCCTGAATGGTCGCGCCGTAATGCTGCAGTCGCGCCGGGTCCACCAGCACCTGGTACTGCCGCACATACCCGCCCGTCGAGTTGATCTCGGCGACGCCCGGGATCGAGCGCAGCAGCGGACGGACGACCCAGTCCTGGATGGTGCGGCGTGCGACGAGTTCCTCCTTGCTCAGCGGCTTCTCTCGGTCGCCTGGTTTGTCGAGCGTGTATTGGTACACCTCGCCCAGCGCGCTGGAAACAGGCCCGAGAACGGGCGCAATCCCTTCCGGAAGCTTGTCGCGCACTTCGACCATTCGCTCCATCACGAGTTGCCGGGCGAAGTAGACATTGGTCGCATCCGTGAATACCAGCGTGATGAGCGACAGGCCCGGTTTATTGAGCGACCGCATGTCGGTCAGACCGGGTAAACCTGTCATCGCGATTTCGACCGGCACGGTGACGACGCGTTCCACTTCTTCGGGCGACCGGCCGGGGGCTTCCGTCGCGATCTGGACTTGTACGTTCGTAACGTCGGGGAAGGCGTCGACCGAAAGATTGCGGGCGGCATCGATGCCGAACGCGAGCAGGATTGCGCTGAGGACGATGATGACCAGTCGTTGCTTGAGGACGGCCGTTACCAGGGAGCGCACCATCAGTCGGCCGCTCCCTGCGTCAGAATTCGGCGGCGCTCGTTATTGAGATGAAAAGCGCCGTCGAGCACAATCTCCTCGCCCGGTTGAAGTCCACTGACGACAACGCGGCGGCCGTCGAATTCGTCGCCCAGCGTGACCGTCCGAAGAGCGTATGTGTCGGTCCCTGTCTGGACGAAGACGTGATCCTGATTGTCTTCGCGCACCACGGCGTTGTCCGGTATCAGCGTTTGCCGTTTTGCGCCATCGCGCAGCCGGATATTGGCGAGCATTTCCGGCTTGTAACGGTGAGCGTGGTTGGGCAGATCCATTCTGGCCCGGACTGTCCGCGTTTCGGGATTCACGACCGCGCTCACGAACGAGAGTTTGCCGCGGATGATTTCGCCCGGGAACGCGGCGACCTCCGCCTGTACCTCCTCACCCGCCCGCAGTCCTCCTGCATTCTGTTCGGGAATATCGGCGATGAGCCAGAGTTGCTCGAGATCCGAGATGACGAACGCGGGCTCGGCGGGCTGGACAAGCTGACCGACGGTGACTTTGCGTTCCATCACCGTGCCGTTTCCGCTCGCGATGATCTGGGCCTGTGAATCGACGCCGTGTCCTGCTTCGATACGGGCGATCGATTCCGGGCTCATGCCGAGCACGCGAAGCTGATCGCGCGCGCTGGCCAGTTCGGCGGATGCCTGCTGCAGCTCCGCTTCGCGTCTTTGCAGTTCCGCGGATCCGATCACCTCGGCGGTGAGCAGTTGCTTCGCGCGCGCCACCGCGCGTTCGGCGAGCTGCTTAGCGGACGCGGCCTTGAGAAGTCCGAACTGCTGCTGGCTCAGATCGAGACTGTAAAGCGACGCCAGCACCTGGCCTCTGTGGACGATTTCGCCTTCCGCAACCCGGAGATCGGTGATGCGTCCCGTTACTGGCGAACTCACGCGAGCGAGCCGCATCTCGTTGGCCTCGATCCGGCCGGCGACATCCATCATTCCGGCGACCGCGGCCACGCGGGGTTTACCGGTTTTGATACGTTCGCGCAGAGATGCCGGCACGGTAATCGAGAGCGGGTCGCGAGCGGCGGCCTTCGGCTCCGGAGTCTGGCTCGAACGGGCTTTGGCGCAGCCCGTGAGCAGGGCGATCGCGATGAAAAGCGAACCCAGGGCGGTCAGCCCGGCGTTTCGCGAATGAGAGTGCTTCATTGTGTTTTCCTCGGTAAGGGATTGGTTCGCAGTCGCTCGATTTCAATCAGCGCCGCCTCGCGGTCATACTGCGCATTGAGATAGTCCAGCCGCACGCGCCGCAGTACGCGTTGGGCGTCCAGAACGTCGATGATGCCGCGCTCGCCGAAGCGAAAGGCCGCCTCCGCCGCGTTCAGCGCCGCTTCGGCTTCGCGCAGCGTGCCGTTCTGATAAGACGCGATCTGCTGCGTCGCCGTGGCATATTCGCCATACGCGGTTTCAATCGCGGTCACGAGTTCGAGCCGCCGCAGATTGATGAATGCGTCCGCCTGTTGCACCCGCGCCTCCGCTTCGGCGATCTGTCCTTTGCGCCGGTTCCAGAACGGGAGAGTCAGAACTACGCCGGAACGGACAAACGCGAGGTCCGGCATCTTCTCCACTTCGAGAATCCAGGACGGCTGGGGTTTGCGCAGCGCTTTTTCCTGCTCCAGACGCGCTTCCGCGGCCCGCCGGTTTGTCATTGCCTGAGATACCGCCGGATTGCGCGACAGAACTTCCGTGCGCAGTTCATCGAGCGGGGGCAGATTGCGTAATTCTTCCAGCTCTCCCTGCGGCTCGAAATTTTCCGGCAGCGGACCGCTCACGACGGCGCGCAGACCGGCGATGCCGGTCGTGAAACGGAGTTCCGCGCTGCGGACGAGCGTGCGGGTCGTGGCGAGTTCGGCCTCGGCCCTTGTCAGCTCAAGTCTGGCGGCTTCGCCCACATTGACCTGTACTTCAATGCGCCGGCGGAAGTCCTCGACGAGTCGCAGATTTTCCCTCGACAGCGCCAGTTCGCCTTTGCGGCGCAACACCTCATAAAAGGCCTGTTTAACTTGCGCGTGGACGTTCAGCCGCGCCTCGGACTCCGCGAGTTCGCTGCTGTCCCTGTCGAGCGTGGCTGCCTGAATCCGCGCGCGCCGCACGGAAGGAAGTTCGATCGGTTGAGAAAAGCCAAAATGGTCCAGACGCCCCGATACGGCGCTGGGCAGAAGCTCACTTTGACGGCCGGTCAGAAAATTGAAATCCGGATTGGGGTGGGCTCTCGCTGTCAGGATGCCTCCCCGCGCGACATCGATTTCCGAAGATGCGGCGCGAAGCTGCGGGTTGTACTGGTCCGCCAGAGCGAGCGCGCGGTCCAGAGTCAGAGGTTCGGGAACAGGAGCCTGCATCGCGGAAAGCGCGAGGAGGCAAATCCAGGGTGGGATCACGGAATGGCTTTAAGGCAATCCGCGTTCCTCGACGAATTCCCTGATATTACTGAACTTTAATGTTTGGGCATGGCTGATATCCGGCACGCGGAGATCCCTGGCGCCTGATTTGAGGCATAGCGGAGACGGCGCCCGCAGGTCCGCGGGCGAACGCCGATTGCCGCTCAATGACTTACAATTGGCCGGGAGCATGCATAGGGAGGGCTTCGGCTCCATGAACGAAATCGCCAGTCTCATTCGTGTTTCCGAGCGGGTTGGTCGCAATCCGCTGCTCTCCCAGGGCTCTTCGGGCAATACATCTGTAAAGTCCGGCGATCTCATGTGGATCAAGGCTTCCGGTAAGCGCCTCGCGCGCGCCGGGACGGAGCAGACATTCGTGCCCGTCGACATCGACAGGGCGCTCAACGCGCTCGCGACCGCGGACGAACTGACCGTCTGCCGCCAGAGACCCACATCGTTGAAGCCGTCCATGGAAACGTGGATGCACGTGATCCTGCCGCATGCCGCCGTGATTCACGCGCATGCTGTCAACACGGTGGCGTGGTCTCTCCGGGAGAATGGCGAGGAGTTGGTCCGCGCGAGAATGTCCGGCCTGCGCTGGACCTGGATTCCGTATGCGCCGTCGGGCCGGCCTCTCGGACGCGCCGTGCTCGCCGCGCGTGAAACGGATCCGGATGTTCTGATCCTGGGTAATCATGGCCTTGTTGTGGGCGCTCCGAATATCCTGAAAGCCGAGTCGCTCCTGCTCGACGTGGAGCGCCGGCTTCATGTTGACGCCCGGATGAGCGCGCCAGCCGATATCGATGCTCTCGAGCGCCGGATAGACCATCCCGGCTGGATTCCGGCGGCGGAGCGCGTGCATCATCTGGCAGTGGATGACTGGTCATTCGAACTGGCGACGGATCATGTTTTATATCCCTGCCAGTGGGTTCATATTTCGCGGAGACTTGCCGTCATGCGGGATGGCGAGAGGATAACCGAAACTCTGGCGAGGCACAGGGTCCGAACGGGGCTGGAGCCTCTGGTTGCGCTGTCGCCCCGGACAGGAGTCATGGTCCATCGTTCGTTAAGCGATGGATCGGGGGAAAACGAAGTGATGGAACAAGTCGTAGGTCTTGCGGAGATCATTGCCCGGATCCCGCGCGGGGCCGAAGTCCGAGCGCTGTCGCACCGTCAGATCGCCGCTCTCGACGCGATGGCGATGCCGCTCGCCGAGCTTGCGGCCAGCGCGGGCGACAGGTTCGCGCGATGAGCGCGCTCCGCGGGATATCGTTCGGCGGAACAGTGTGCGGATGGCTCATGTGCATGGCGATGCCGCTGACGGCGGATCTCCGGGAGACGCCCGTTGCCGACCGCTTGTCACGGGCCGCTGAGGCGCTCACTAATTTTGTGCGCTCCGCGACCGGTACGCCACGAGAGCTTCTCGCGGCGGCGCGCTGCATCGCGGTTGTGCCGCACGGAACGGAGGCATCGGGCTTCATCTCGTGCCGGGCGAGTCAGACGGCGCCGTGGTCCTCTCCCGGCGCGATTCGTGTCGAAGGCGGTATCCTCTGGCATGTTCCTGGCATGGAACCCGATCTCATTCTCCTGGCGATGAGCAGCGAAGGAGCCGCCAGCCTGTCTTCGGGGCAGGTTCTCTTGGGCGGACTTGTGGAAACGTATCCCGGGCCGGTCCATCCGGACCAGAATCCGCGGGCGATGGTCGGCACGCCGGCGATTCTGACTTACAAGGATTCTTCAGGGAAGGTCGAAGGAATTCTCCTCGGTGGAGCGACAGTAGCGGAAGATCTTCGCGCCAATGCCGACCTTTATGGCCGCGCGCTGGGCAATTCCGCCATCCTGCGTCCGTCTGCCGCGCCAAAGCCTTCGGACTCTGCCTCGCGGGCTGTGGAAAGATTCCGCGCGGCGTTGCCTGGAAACACGAAGTGACACTTCGCCTCCCATGGTCGCCTTTGACAACTCGCCGGATTCCGTTTTCGGCCTCGGGCGCGGTGTTCTTCGTCCTTCTGATCGGCCTGGCTCAGCACCTCACGCCGCATCACCGTGTGCACTGGCATTACATTCTGCAGCGGATCTATTACATTCCCGTGGCGGGTGCGGGGTTGCTGCTCGGATGGCGCGCCGGTCTCGTCACCGCGATTCTGGCGGGAATCTGCTTTGCCGTGATGGGTTCCGGAGTGCCTGGTTCATCCGACCCGCTCGATCGTATGCTGGAGTCGCTGATCTTTCTCCTGGTCGGAATCCTGACGGGTGCGCTGTCGGACCGCGAGCGCGAACGGCGGCGTGAACTGGAGGAGGCGAAGACGAGGCTCGAGGAGGTCCATCTGGAGTTGAAGCACAACTTTGAAAGCATGAAGCGCGCCGACCGCCTTTCCGCCATCGGTCATCTGTCGGCGGGACTGGCGCACGAGATCCGCAATCCTCTCGCGAGTATCGAAGGCGCTGTCGCCATCGTCAAGCACGAGCCCGAAAACGCGACCCGCCGCGGCGAGTTTCTCGACATCATCCAGATCGAGTGCCGGCGGCTCAATAATCTCCTGACGCACTTCCTCGATTTCGCCCGCCCGCGTAAACCAGACCTCGGGCTGACGGATCTCGGCGCGATCCTGGAATCGGTTTCGAGCCTCGCTTCGCACGCGGTGCGCGATGACCGGACCAGGATCCGAATCGAGATGCCGCCGGATTTTCCGCTGGTCGAGTGCGACCGCGAGCAGATGAAACAGGTGCTGCTGAATCTGGTGCTGAATTCCGTTCAATCCATGCCAAAGGGCGGGGAAGTCGTCATGTCGGCGGCTCGCGAGAATGATGCCGTGGTGATTCGCGTAAAGGACCAGGGGGCGGGCATACCGGCTGAGCATGTCGACCACGTCTTCGATCCTTTCTTCACGCTGAAGGAGACCGGTACCGGGTTGGGGCTTCCCGTGGCGCATGGTATTGTCACCCAGCACGGCGGAGAACTGCAGGTGGAATCCACCGGGCCGCGAGGGACCGTATTCGCGGTCACGCTACCCTGGAGGCAACAGACAAGCTCATGAGTTCGCGCCACATTCTGGTTGTTGACGATGAAGATCATCTGCGCCGCGTCGTACAGGTCCAGTTACAGCAACAGGGGCACGAAGTGGATACGGCGCCCAACGGCGCGCAGGCGCTCGAGATGTTGCAGAAATCCGCGTATCACCTCGTCCTCGCGGATATGCGGATGCCGGGCATGTCCGGACTCGAACTGCTCCAGCAGATCCGTAAAGAGTATCCGGAGACATTCGTCATTATTCTGACGGCGTACGGGACCATCGAGACCGCCGTCGAGGCGATGCGCGCCGGGGCCTATAACTACATCACCAAGCCCGTGCATCCCGATGAGCTGCGGCTCGTGGTGGACCGCGCACTGGAGCACTCGGGCCTCGCCGAAGAGGTGAAGACGCTGCGCTCGAGCCTCAACCAGAAATACGGCTTCGAGCATATTATCGGCCAGTCGGACGTTCTGCTGTCTGTCCTTGACA
>DASZUZ010000937.1:0-4130 GCA_035547415.1 Bryobacteraceae bacterium
GTGCTCGAAGAAGTCCTGCTGCACGAACCGCAGGGCTTCAGCGGATCTCTGTTCGACCGGATTCGCGCCCTGGTCGACCGGCACGGCGTTGCGCTCGGCGAGATCGATCTGTTCGCGGGCGCATCCGGGCCGGGTTCGTTCACCGGCGTCCGCGTCGGCCTGGCTGCCATGAAGGGGCTCGGCGAGGTATTGGGCAAACCGGTCGCGGCAGTATCGAATCTTGAGGCGCTCGCCGAATTCGGTCAGGGCAATCTTCGCGCGCCGGTAATCGACGCGCGGCGCGGCGAGGTCTTCGCGGCGCTCTACACGGCCGGCGGCGCTGCCGTCATCCCGGAATCGGTCCTGCGCTTCCCGAGATTTCTGGAACTCGCGGCCGGCTACGAGTTTGAGTGGATATCGAGCCATTTCGATCCTTTTCGTACCGCGCTCGGCGGGACGCCTTTCGAACGGTATCCGGTTGTTCACGTACCGCGCGCGCTGGCCGCCGCGATCGCGCGAATCGCGATGCGCCGCGGCGGCTCGGATCCCGCGGCGATCGAAGCCAATTACGTACGGCGCTCCGACGCCGAACTGCTCTGGAAGTCATGAATCCATCGCTTTGGTAGTCTAGCGAGGGAGGAAAACAGGAATGCGCCGGATCGTCTTCTCATTGCTCGCTTGTTCGTTCTGCGCCGCCGCCGCGGACGTCGACTTTAACGGCCGGTGGGACCTGCAGCTTCTCCGCGACAACCCGGACAAGGCATGGTGGCTGGAAGTCACTGGCGCGGGAACGCCCCAGATAAAAGGGAAATTCATCGGCTTTTCCGGAGGCGATTTGAATGACATTCCCGATCTGAAGATTCAGGACGGCGTTCTCACCTTTTCCGATGGCAAAACACAGAACCGGCATGAGTATCAGGTGAAATATGCCGCCGGAAACGGGTTGCTGCATGGCGAGATGACAGGCCCCGGCGGCCCCGTCTCTTTCACGGGTTATCGCGCTCCCGTCATTCGGGACCACGACGACGGCACGTGGCTCAAAGCCGACCCCATCACGCTCTTCAATGGAAAGGATCTCTCCGGATGGACCGGGCTCGGGTCCGCGCAGGACCTCGGCTGGACCGTCGAGAATGGCGTTCTGAAAAGCACTGGCCACGCCCGTAACCTCATCACGACGGGCAAGTTCTGGAACTTTATCCTGCATGTCGAATATAACGTCGCCGAGAAGAGCAACAGCGGCGTCGGTTTGCGCGGGCGTTACGAGATGCAGATTCAGGATGACTACGGCAAGCCCGTCGAATCCCATATCAACGGCGCCATCTACAGCCGCATCAAGCCGCTGGTGAACGCGAGCAAAAAGGCCGGCGAGTGGCAGACCGCGGAAATCCGTCTTGTGGGCCGGGATGTATCCGTTACGCTCAACGGCAAACCGATTATCGTTCGCCAGAAGATCGAAGGACTCACCGCGATCGCCTTCGCGCCTTTCGAGGGCGAACCCGGACCGATCGAACTGCAGGGCGATCATGGCCCGGTCGAGTTCCGGAATATTGTTTTGACGCCGCTTTATCACCCGCAAACGCAATGAAAATGGGGCGCGCCGCGCGACAGATCAGGCTCGCCGGCGTGTTTGCCGCGGCAGTCACTCCGAATCGGCCGGGCACACTCGACGCCGATTTTTCCGGTCTGCTCGACCTGCTGGATTTCCTGGCGGATGGAAAGGTTGACGGCATTTGCATCGCGGGATCCACGGGCGAATTCCTCAACTACTCTTTCAGCGACCGCCAGCGCCTTGTTTATCTCGGAGCCAAACGCAGCCGCGTGCCTCTGATCGTCGGAGTAGGCCACTCCACCTTCACCGGCGCCGTTCAGCTTGCCGAAGAAGCCATCGCGGGCGGAGCCGATGCCCTCCTGCTGATGCCGCCGTACTTTTTCCGCTACGGGCAGCCGGAGATTGAACAGTTTTACCGGGAGTTCGCGCGTGAGACGGGGGACGCGGTCCCCATCATGATCTACAACATCCCGCAGTTCACATCGAAGATCGAGCCGGAGACCGCCCGGCGGCTGCTCCGGTCGGGCCTCTTCGCCGGCATTAAGGACTCGAGCGGCGACTGGGATTACTTCGAGCAGTTGCTTGCGTTTCGAGAAGAGCATCCGTTTGCGTTGTTTGCCGGAAACGACCGCATCGCGCTGCGGGCGCTTCGCGCGGGCGCCGACGGCGTGCTCTCCGGGTGCGCCTGCGCTATTCCTGAACTGCTCGTGGACCTTCACGGCGCCGCGGCAGCCGGCGATCAGGCGAAAGCGGACGCGCTGAATGCGCTGCTGAATGAGTTCATCGAGTGGATCGAACGCTTCCCGACCCCAATGGGCATCAAGCGCGCCGTGGAACTCCGGGGACTGAAGTCCGGCCAGCCTGCCACTCCCCTTGCGCCGGAAACGGCAGCGCTGATGAAAGACTTCTCGGATTGGTTCCGGATATGGCTGCCCACCTGCACGGCATCCCGCTGATTATCTGAGCGCCTTATTGTCAACACCAAAAATTCTCGCTTTTTCAATCGGTTAGGCGATTTTTTTGGCACTCCCCGTCCCGGTGTGCTAATAATAGCCTGTGGAATCGGTCAGAAGCCGACGCGGTTCCTGGTTTGAATCCCGTCTACAACCAAAATTTCTGGAGGCACAAACATCATGAAGATTCGTCCGCTCTATGACCGCATCGTCGTGAAACGGATCGAGAGCGAAGCCGAAAAAACCCACGGCGGACTCTATATCCCCGACACGGCAAAAGAAAAGCCGCAGGAAGGGGAAGTCGTCGCCGTTGGCAAGGGCAAGCGTCTGGAAGACGGCAAAGTGGTCCCGCTGGATGTCCAGCAGGGAGACCGCATCCTTTTCGGCAAATATTCCGGCAGCGAAATCAAGCTGGATGGCGAAGAGTATCTGATTATGCGCGAAGACGAAGTGCTCGGCATTCTCGATTCGCAGCCCGCAGCCGCCCAAAAGGCGAGCTAGACCCGTTACTTCCCAGGAGAGATAACGAAAAATGGCAAAGCAGATTGTTTACGCAGAGAATTCCCGCCAGGCGATCCTGCGCGGTGTGAATCAACTCGCCGACGCGGTGAAGGTGACCCTCGGCCCCAAGGGCCGCAACGTGGTCCTCGAGAAGAAGTTCGGCGGTCCGAACATCACGAAGGACGGCGTCACTGTCGCGAAGGAAATCGAGCTGAAGGATCCGCTCGAAAACATGGGCGCCCAGATGGTGCGCGAGGTTGCGTCGAAGACCTCCGACATCGCTGGTGACGGCACCACCACCGCCACGATTCTGGCCCAGGCGATCTTCCGCGAAGGCGTGAAGGCTGTTGCCGCCGGCGCGAATCCGATGGCGCTGAAGCGCGGCGTCGACAAGGCCGTCGAAGCGGTTACCGCTGAAATCAAGAAGCTGAAAAAAGACATCTCGGGCGACATGATCGCTCAAGTCGGCACCATTTCCGCGAACGGCGATCAGACGATCGGCGACACCATTGCGGAAGCGATGAAGAAGGTCGGCAAGGACGGCGTCATCACCGTTGAAGAATCGAAGACGATGGCGACCGAACTCCAGACCGTGGAAGGCATGCAGTTCGATCGCGGCTACCTGTCGCCCTACTTCGTGTCCGATCCCGACCGCATGGAAGCGGTTCTCGAAGATCCCTACATCCTGATCCACGAGAAGAAGATCAGCAACATGAAGGACCTGCTCCCGCTGCTCGAGCAGATCGCTCGCGCGGGCCGTCCGCTGCTGATCATTGCGGAAGAAGTCGAAGGCGAAGCGCTGGCCACCCTGGTGGTGAACAAGCTGCGCGGCACCCTGAACGCCTGCGCAGTGAAGGCTCCGGGCTTCGGCGATCGCCGCAAGGCCATGCTGGAGGATGTTGCGATCCTCACCGGTGGCAAGGCGATCATGGAAGAGACCGGCATTAAGCTCGAAGGCGTCCGCCTGGAAGACCTGGGCCGCGCGAAGCGCGTCACCATCGACAAGGACAACACCACCATCGTGGACGGCGCCGGTTCCCAGAAGGGTATCGAAGGGCGCATCAAGCAGCTCCGCGCCCAGATCGATGAAACCACTTCCGATTACGATCGCGAGAAACTGCAGGAGCGGCTTGCCGGAACGGGCGATC
>DASZUZ010000938.1:0-5551 GCA_035547415.1 Bryobacteraceae bacterium
GTGACATCAGACGGGCATGCAGGCCAACATGGCTGTCTCCCATTTCGCCTTCGAGTTCCGCTTTGGGAACGAGCGCCGCCACCGAGTCCACAACGACAACGTCGATTGCGCCGCATTGGACCAGGGCCGCCGTGATTTCCAGAGCCTGCTCGCCCGTATCGGGTTGGGAGACCAACAGATTATCGACGTCAACGCCCAGTTTCCTCGCATAAATGGGATCGAGGGCATGTTCCGCGTCGACAAAAGCCGCCGCGCCGCCGTTCTTCTGTGCCTGCGCAATGACCTGGAGGGCGATTGTCGTCTTGCCGGAGGATTCGGGTCCGAAAATCTCAATGACGCGTCCGCGAGGGAAGCCGCCAACGCCCAACGCAGCATCGAGCGAAATGCATCCGGAGGAAATCACCGATACGGGAACGACGTTATCCGCTCCCAGCCGCAGCACTGTTCCACGGCCGAACTGCTTGTCCATCGCCGTCAGGGCGAGATCGATCGCTTTCCGCTTTTCCGCTTCCGTCATGGGCACCCTCTCCCTACAGAAGTGCGGCGCCAGCGAAAAATTCTCACAACAATTCGCCGGAAGCGAATTTACCGGACTTCCGACATGAGCGCCACGAGGTTGTTCTCGGAATCCCGAAAAAAAGCCATCCAGAGTTCGTGGTCCGGCATTTTTGCGATCATTCGCGCGGGCGATTCAAATCCGACGCCGCGGGTGCGGAGATCCTCCGAGGCGCGATGAATGTCGTCCGTTTTGTAATAGATGATTGAACTGTAAGTCGAATCCGGCGTTTCGGCTTTCGTCAGCATGAGCCGTACCCCATCGCAGTCGAAAAACGCCATGTGGGACGCTTCAAAGAGGAATCTCAGTCCGAGGATGTCCCGATAGAACGCAGTCGCGCGGGGAAGGTCGGAAACGGTCAGCGCAATTTGTCCGATGGCCGATACGGGTGCGCCGGTCACCGAAGCAGAGGTGCCCATGCGGGAGATTCTATCGCGAATTATTCTGTTTTATCCCTTTAATCCGCCGAATGGCTCTGGCATCAGATACAGTCCTCCCAGACGGTAGGCGAGTACCAGGGCGCCAAGCGCCGGACTGTGCTGAGGCGATCCGGCCGATACGGTTCCATCCAGTTCCGCGAGCATCCGGAACCGCTCCCGCAGAATGTCGCTGTTGAAGGCCCCGCCGATCCAGGCAAGCTTCGACGCCTCATCGTCCTTCCAGAGTTGCCGGCGCACGGATGCGGCGAGCAGCGCCAGAGACTGCGCGGCGCTGTGCAGAATCTCGACCGCGATCGGGTCGCCCGCTTCGGCGATTCGATTCACGATCGGAGCGAGCGAAGCCACGCGGGACCGCGGCCACTCCACGGTGTAAAAACGATGCACGGCCTCGTTGGCGTCGGACGACTCGGCGGCTTCGAGCAGTGCGGGCGTGAGGGCCGTGCGCGGTCCCCATCCTTCCTGCTCACGGAGCATGGCCCTCAACGCCTGCCGGATGATGTCGAAGCCGCCGCCTTCATCGCCGAAGACATAACCCCATCCGCCGGCGCGGGCGGTTTCGCCGTGAGCATTTTCGCCGTACGCAAAGGAACCCGTTCCCGCGATGACGATCACGCCGGGGTCTCCGGCCATGGCGCCCGCGAGCGCGATCCGGCCGTCGTTCGTCACCATAATGTGGTCGGCTTCGAGCAGTTCATGGAGCAATGCCGTCTTGTCTTCCGGGCCTCCGCTCATTCCGAGGCAGGCGGCGCGGAATCGGGGCTGCCGCGGATCGAGACCGGCCCGGGAGGCGGCCTGCGAGAGACAATCTCCCATCACGCGCAGGAACTTCGCGCGGCCCTCCGAGGCTCCCACGTGGTTACACGGGCCCGCGCTTGCCCAGCCGGCAATGTGTCCCTGATCGTCTCCGATCACAGCAGTGGTGCTTGATTGTCCGCCATCAACGCCGAGGAAATAGTTGCTCATTGGATTTCGTATCGTTTGTCAGGACCCTGTTCGGCCGCCAGCCGGAGACCCCATATCGGTCGGTCCCGTGAACTCGCCCCCAATCACAAGGTAATCGATGCCGCGGGCTTTCACGGTGGCGGTGGCGAGGCGCCGCAGGTCGCCGGTTGGCTGGTTGTGGATCTGTTGGAGCCCGGCATCGATGTTGTCGAGGCGGGCGCCGCAAGCAAGAAAGATCGGTACGCGTGCGACTCTCAGAGCGCAGAAAGCGAATACGAGGAGGCTGAGTGCCGCCGCACCCGTCACGCCAGCGCGAGGAGATCGTGTTCCCAACGCTTGAGGCCCATACCGAGCCGACCGAACAGGATCCGCCCCACAGCCCAGCAGATCGCGGCAGTGAACGCCGCCCCGAAGACAATCACCGGACGAGCTTCACACAGGCCATGCGCGCGCAATACTCCGGCGAATGCTTTCCGCCACATCGAGGCGGTCCCAGTCGGCGCGCTCCGCCCAGAGGACCTGCGGCGCTTCGGAGGTCTCCGCGATCTGTTCGGTCACAGCGCGGAAACACCAGATCAGGTCGTGGTGCAGATGGAACGGCTCGTTCTTCTTCGCGGGAATGCCGTGGACATCCACTCCGGCCAGAAAGGGCATGAAATGCCGATCGATTTCAACGTTCGTTTCCTCGAAAGCTTCGCGGGCCGCGGCGAAGGACAACGATTCGTCTGTCTTCTCGATGTGTCCGCCGGGCAGGAGCCATCGATGGAGGCGGTGGTGATGCATGAGCAGGACGCGCGGCTGCCACGGGTGCATCACCAGAGCGGTACAAGTCAGGTGTCCGGGCTCGAACTGATCGCGCGAGAAGGGTGCGCCGGTGTGGCGCAGCAGATCGAGACAGAGTTCCCGGCTTTTGCGCGCGAGTCCGTCCGCCGCCGGATCGAACCGCTCGACGATGTGGAGAGCGTCTCCCGCGGTCACTGGGCTGGGGTCTTGGCCAGTTGCTGCTTCGTCCATACCCGATCGGGATCGAGTTGCAGCGACTTCGTGAGCGCTTCGCGCGCCTGGGCATACTGATGCTGCTTCGATAATGCGATACCCAGCCAGAGATACGCTTCCGCCGATTTCGGATCGAGCGCGATCGCCTGGCGGTAGTCTTTCATTGCATTCTCCGGTCCACCGCCAAAATTTGTCGGCAGGTAGTAGAAGCCGACGCCGTGCGCCACGTGCGCCTTCGCGGACTTCGGATCGAGTTCGAGCGCTTTGTCCAGCGCCTCTTTGGCTCGCTTGCCGTAGGCGAGAGCGCCCATAATCGGATTGGCCGGAATCACCTGGCCGCAGAGCGTTCCGAGCACCCTGTAATAATCGGAACTCTTCCCATTCAGCGAAATCGCTCGCTGCGCGTCTTTCACTCCCGCCTCGGCGGCGCGCTCGGAACCGCCCTTATCCCTGAGTTCGTAAGAAACCTCCGCCAGATACGAATAAGCAGTCGCCGACTCGTACCAGCGGTTCGCGTCGTTTGGCGCCTTTTCGGCGTCCGCGTGCAGAGCCGCCGCCCGCATCTCAAGCCCGGGCCGATCCTGCCGGTCGCGCAGCTTTTCCAGATCGTCAGCAGCGAAACACAACACCGAGAGCAACAGCCCCGTGAATACGATCTTCATAGTCCTGTCTATAATGCTGCCACGCGCCGCTGCACAAAGAGAAAGTACAGTCCGAGACTGAGCAGGACGACGCCGTTGATCGACAGGACGGTTGGAGCCGTCCAGAGGGGTACAAGATAACCGGTCAGGAAGCTTCCGAACGGCATGCCGCCGCGGAATGCGACGTTATACACGCTCATGACGCGTCCGCGCATATCGTTTGATGTGATCAACTGCACGAGCGAGCTGATCATCGCGAAAGCGCACATGAGAACCGCGCCCGAAACGAAGAGCAGGAGACAGCTCAGAACAATGGATTTCGACATCGCGAATCCGCTGATTCCCGCGCCCAGTGCGACCAGCATGGACAGCGCGATTCGGCCCTTGTTCGGCACGTTGCCGAGAGCCGCCACGCTGAGCGCGCCGGTGATCGAACCGAGGCCCGACGCCGCCAGAAACAGCGTGTAGGTCATTTCGTCCTTCTGGAACACGTTCTTCGCGAAAACGGGAAGGAACGTGATCATCGGGATGGCGAGCGCGGTCATGCAGAAGGCAATGGCGATCAGGGTTTCCATGGCGCCCTGCGTCCGGATGAACCGGAAACCCTGCTTCATGCTGGTCATGATCGACTCGCCGGTTCGCGCCGGTTTGAAGTTGATGTTCAGGCGCAGCAGAGAGATGATGACGGCGACAAATGACAACGCATTCAGCCCGAAGCACCAGGCAGAACCGACGTACTTGAGTGCGAGTCCGCCGAGGACCGGTCCCAGCACGCGCGCCAGATTGAACTGAATGGAATTGAGCGCAATGGCGTTTGGCAGGTCTTCCTTCTCGACGAGACTCGGCACGAGCGCCGAGTAAGCAGGTCCGCCGAACGACTGCGCGGTACCCACGATGAAGGACGAAAGCAGGATGTGCCAGATCTGAATGTGTCCGGTGGCGATCAGGACCGCCAGCGCGATGGCCGAGCTCATCTGTACGAGCTGAGAGCCGATCAGCACGTGCCGACGGTCCATACGGTCGGCGAGTACGCCGCCGAACAGAGAAAACAGGAAAATCGGGATGTCTCCCAGGAATGCGTCGATTCCCAGCAGAAAGGGCGATTTGGTGATTTCGAGGACGAGCCAGTTCTGCGCGATTTCCTGCATCCACGTGCCGACGCTCGAAGTGCAGGCGCCGACCCACAGCAGCCGGAAATCGCGGTACTGGAATGCCTTGAAGACGCGTTGCAGCACGTGGTCCGATCCCTACGGGAGCGGCTTCTCGCGATGGATCAGATGGAGAAGGTTACCGTCGAGATCGTTGAAGAATACCAGCCGATTTCCCTGGGTTTCGAAAGGCTCGCCGCAGAAGGTGACTCCCTTCTGTTTGAGCAGCGCGTAGGCGGCGTCGAAATCGTCATTGGCGATCGCGAGGTGCCGGATCCCGCCGTCCTTATTGTTCGCCGTCGTCTGTGGCGCCGCGAGCGGACGCTCGGCGGGAATGATCTCCAGCATTGAGCCGTTCGGCGCTTTGACGAAATAATTCCCGGCGTAGCTGTAGTTGATATGAAAGCCGAGATGCTCGACGTACCATTCGGCGAGCTTCTGCGGATTGGGCGAGGATATCGCCGTATGTTCAAGGCCCTGGAACATAAGCAACGATTGTAGCGCGTGAGTCAGTTCCGGCGTGGCAGCGGCAATGCCTCCCCTATACTTGCCATGTATGGACAGACGAACGTTCGCCGGCTCCGCTGTTGCGGCCGCGCTGTGGCCCGCGTTGGCCAGCGCCGATGAAGGGTGGACTGAACTCTTCGACGGCAAGAGCCTCGCGGGCTGGACTCCGAGCGAGAACAAGGCATCGTGGAAAGCCGCGGACGGTCAACTCGCGGCGGATGGCCCCCGATCGCATCTGTTCTACACGGGCCCGGTGCAGAACGCCGTTTTCAAAAACTTCGAGCTGGAAGTGGAAGCCATGGCCCGACCCGGCTGCAACTC
>DASZUZ010000939.1:0-1925 GCA_035547415.1 Bryobacteraceae bacterium
GGGAAATCCGGCGGTCGCACACGTGGCAGGGTTACGCCGCGACGGGGACGATGCTGTCGGCCGGTTTACTGGGATTGTTCTACAGCTGGCTGGAGGAACCCGGATTCATGCTGCCCATCGCGGTCTCGGCAGGGCTCGCCATGGTGGGGCGCCGCGCGGTCCGCACTACCCCTGTTTCCATCGTCAGCGCGTATTCGCCGCTGCGGACACCGAGCGCTGAGCGCCCCGCCTTCGCGCCGGCCATTTCTGTTCACCCGGCGGGCCTGGACGATCGGTGATGCCGGGACGGCCCATGATGCATCCGCGTCACGCGATCACGCCTGTTGCCTTGCTCCTCCACTCCGCCGGTTATCGATGGCCCGCCGCACTGCGTGAGGGAACTGCCGGATCATCTGGCGCAAGCTGATCCGCGGTCCGTCGGAACCAAACATTTCCGGATGCACGACAGAGACGAAGCGCCCCGAATAAGATTGCGACAGAACCTGCAGCCGGGGACTGGAAGCGAGATAATCTCGCTGCACAAACAGCAACATGTTCTGCCGATACCAGAACTCGATTTCCGGGTTGTCCCAGATCCGGTCTCGGAGACAGTCGATGAGTTCGTAGTTGTTGCGGTCAAACAGAGCACGCCAATAGTCCGGCCATTGTTCGTTTACGTGATGGACACCGCACTGGCCAGGAATCGCCGCGCTGAACAGCACGACATCTCCCAGGGAGGTCAGCGAGCGAACGAATTCGGAAGCCGCCGAAGGGTCAAGGTGTTCGGCCACCTCGAGCGACATGACGAGATCGAATCGACGTCGAAGATGGATCGGCTTGCTCAGATCGGCCGCGACGAACGAATCGGCAGGGATCGTCAGCAAAGCGGGGTTGACGTAGCCTCCGTCGACGCCGACGACATCCTCGATTCCATGGGTGCGGAAAACCGAGAGCCACGCGCCGGTGCCGCAGCCTACGTCAACAACGCTTCGGGGCGCCAGCAGTTCGACAATCACCGGCACGACTTCCGCGGCGGATCTCAGCGCGCCGTTCCGTTGAGATCCGAAGAAGCTGTTGTCGTAGGGAGAGTTTCGTTCAAACATAGTTATTTCGATGCCTCCGTCGATCAGCGCCCCGAGTACAGAGAAAGAGCGGTCCCGCCATACCGCGTATTGGAGTTCGGGTACGTAACGGTCTGGCCATTGCGCTGCTCGCTCAGCACCTTCCCGATACGGTATCCGGCGCTCAGGGCCGATATGCTCAATTTCGAATCCACCGCCGAGTAAGCCGGGCGCGCGTAAGGCCCCGCATCCGGGGTTGAATTGAATGCGCCGATGACTTCGGTGCTGCCTCCGTTCCGCGTGAATAACAACCCGTTGCCGCTATCTCCCGATCCCTCCGTCTTGTAGCCCAGGACCCAGAAAGTGGCTCCGTCGTTCAGCACGTGCGTCGCGTCGTTCTCCACATCCAGTTGCCGGGCCCACACGCGTCCTCCATGCTGGATCACGCCTCCGGGGATCGCGGCGTTTTCAAAATACACTTCGAGCCCCTTGCCGGGAACATTTTCATAGCCATTGGCGTTGAACACGTCCGCGATCACCAGAGGCACAGCGCAGTTGTTCAGTATGGAAGGTTTTCCGACGCTGTAGATGTCGAATACGATGCTGCGGATCTCGACCGGCCCTCCACTCGCCGCGTCACAGGAAAAGACCGGATAAGCGGCACGCTGCGTATTCCAGATGGTGATCTGCGAGATGACGCCGAGAACGCGCCGGACGGTTGACGGGATATGCAGCGTGCCGCTGATGCGATACGTGCCGGACGGCAGAAATACCGTCGGCTTCCCTGAGTTGAGCGCGGCTTGTATCTCGCCAGTGTCATCGCCTGGATCATTGGGAACGGCTCCGTAATCCGTGACCACCGCCCAGTTCCGAAAATCGTTGTCC
>DASZUZ010000940.1:0-3611 GCA_035547415.1 Bryobacteraceae bacterium
CGATTTCAAAAGGAGCGGCCACGCTGCCGCGGACCGCTTCTTCGAGATTCGCCACCAGCTTCGCGACCGGGGCGAGCGCGAGGCGCGTGTAGCAGAAAACATAGCTCGATCCGGTAATGCCCTCGTCTGTTTCGAGGTCGAGCAGCACCAGCGGCGCGGATCGCACGAAGCCGCCGCCGGTGGCCAGAGGACGCCGCAGCGGCGCATCGACCGCGCGCACTCGGAACGAGCGAACCTTCACCTGCGCTTGCCCCGATAAAGCGGCCGTCCGACGCGCTCGGTGCGGGCACGGAACAGAAAGCCTTCAATCGTCGTCACATACAGGGTCGTCAGATCGTCGCCGCCGAACGCGCAATTCGTCGGACGGGTGCAGGGCACGGGATGCGTCTCAATCACCTCGCCCGACGGAGAAAACACATAAATCAGCGGCCCCGGTCCGCCCAGTTCCCATCCGGCGGTCGCGATGATGTTGCCTTCCGTATCGAGGCGCATCCCGTCGATGCCGCGGTTCTCCCCGAAATCGTGCAGAATTTCCGGAGTTCCAAGCGACTTATCGGCCCTGATGGGATAGGCGCGCAACTGGCGGAACTCCGTCTTTTCGCGGCCGCTCTGCGCCACGTACAAGGTCTTGTAATCGAGAGAGAAGAGAAGACCGTTCGGACGCGTCGTGTCGAACGTAACCCGGTTGATGCTGTACGAACCGTCCGGACGCGGATCGAGCCGGTAGACGGAATCGTGATCGAGATCTTTCTCCGAACGGTCCGCGCTCCACGGTCCCGCCGCCGATTCATAGAAGGGGTCGGTAAACCAGACGGTGCCTTCCGGGTCCACCACGATGTCATTCGGAATATTGAGCCGCTTGCCCTCGAAGCTGTCGGCGAGAACCGTCACGCTGCCGTCGCTCTCGTACCGGACAACTCGCCGGGCGTCTGGCGTTTCGCCGCCCTCGCAGGCATAAAGGCGGCCTTCGGCATCGAACGTCATGCCGTTGGCGCAGTTGGTGTTCTCGCGCCAGACAGAGACGGCATTCGTTGCGGGGTCGTAGCGCATGATGCGGCTCTGCTGGATGCGGGTGAATAAAAGCCCCGTTCCATCCCACGCGGGACCTTCGGTCACTTTGCCGTAGGCGGGGTCCAGAGTTTCAAATTTCCATGGCTTCAATTTGGGTCTCCTGGCTGAATCGGTATCATATCGAAGCAGTTAACTGGTACGCCGGCGAACACTATAATCGAGGTAGTGCTGAGTCTCCATGAAGAGATCCAGTTTCGCGACCCCCTTCGCGCGCGTCCCGAAATTGCCCATCTGGAAAGGCTTCCCGCCCCGGCGCAGCGCGTGGTCCGGGCGCTTCTTCCCTCGCTGCCGAATCCCGACGACTCCGTCCATTTCCTCCGCCGCCTGATCGATGCCTCGCCGGAGTCGGCTGCCGCGTTCGCGGAGGATTCGACGGCGCTGCGTTACGCGCTGACCATCTTTTCCTACAGCCGCTTTCTGGCCGACGCCGTGATCCGTTATCCCGAATGGCTGCTCGAAATCGCGAAGAAGCGTGACCTCCATCGGGGTTTTCTCGAAGAGGAATACGAGCAGCAACTCGCCGCATTTCTACCCTCGGGCGCACTGCCGCGGCCCGTCGATCTCGCGCTCTTTCGGCGCAGGCAGTTGCTGCGCATTGTCCTGCGCGATGTCCTGAAGTTCGCCGATCTCTCCGAAACCGCTGAGGATCTCTCAAACCTGGCGGACGCGATCCTGAATACGACCTGGCGAGCGGTCCGCACCAGCCTCTCTGCCGAACTGGGGGGAGCCGCGGGAGCGTTCTCGGTGATCGCGCTGGGAAAGCTGGGCGGCAAGGAGCTGAACTACAGCTCGGACATCGATCTGATGTTCGTTTACTCGGCTGACGAGGCAAGCAGCGGCCCGACGCAACTCACCCCCAAAGAATTTTTCAAGCTGGCCGCCAACCGGATGACGGAGATGCTCTCGACCTATACCCCCGAGGGCATGTGTTACCGCGTGGATCTGCGGCTGCGTCCCGATGGACGATTCGGAGAAGTCTGCCAGTCTCTCGAAGGCTCGAAGCAGTATTACCAGACGCGCGGCCGCGACTGGGAACTGCAGATGCTCATCAAAGCGCGCGTCGCGGCGGGCGACCCGGGCCCCGGACAGCAGTTGCTGGAATTCGTCGAGCCGCTGATCTACAAGACCACCACGGATTTCAGTACCGTCGAAGCGGTTTCGGAGACGCGGGCGCGTATCCATGAAAAGCAGGCAAAGCGCGGCAAGCAGAACACCGTCGATGTGAAACTCGCGCGCGGCGGCATTCGCGACATCGAATTTCTCGTGCAATGTCTGCAGCGGCTTCACGGCGGGCGCGAAGCATGGGTCAGGCACGGCGGAACGCTGTTGGCGCTTTCGCGTCTGCGCGACAAAGAGCTTCTTTCGAGCTTTGAATACTCGCGGCTGGCGCAGGCCTACCAGTTTCTGCGGCATCTCGAACACCGGCTGCAGTTCGATGAAGACCGGCAGCTCCATACGTTGCCGCGCGACAAGGAACAACTCGATCTGCTCGCTCGCAAGATGCCGTCCGCACTGGCGGGACTGCCCTCCGCCGGCATGCTCGAACGCGAGATTGACCGGCATTTCTCGGGCGTGCAGGATCTCTACGACCGCGTCATCCATTCGCACCGGCCGATGTTTTCCAGTTCGCCCGAACCCGTGGCGCCATTCGCGCCGCCCGCGGCGGGCGGAGCCGGCGCCCCGCCGGTTGTCGAGTCGGAGAAGGCCGCCGTTCCCTTCGAAGCGCCATCGCGTGGGGAATTCCCCTCCGTCAATCTCAGCCGCTATCTGGAACTCCGCGCCCCGAAACTCTCCCGGCTGATTGCGAACGCCGGAATCGTTCGCAGCCAGGACAGTATGGAGTCGTTCCTCGACAAGGTCGTCGAGAATCCCGAATGGCTGCGCATGCTCGACGGCAATGACGAACTGGCGCGCTGCACGATCGACGTCTTCGAGCACAGCCAGTACTTCGCCGACCAGTTGGTGGGGCATCCTGGTCTTCTGGTGCAGGTCGAGGAAGCATGCGGTGTGCGCCAGGGCCGTAACGGATTCGTCGCGCCGCGCGAGCCCGTCGGACTGCGCCGCTTTTTCCACGAGCAGATGGTCCGGATCCAGAGCGACAGTGTGTATCACCGGGTGCCGGTATTTAAAACTCTGAAACGCACGTCGGATCTGGCGGATTCCATTGTCGCGGCCGCCTATGAGATCGCGCTCGCCGATGCCCGGGCCGTAGCCCCTCCGGCCGATCCGGCGTACAAGC
The DNA here is from genome assembly GCA_035547415.1 of Bryobacteraceae bacterium. Lineage (GTDB taxonomy): Bacteria > Acidobacteriota > Terriglobia > Bryobacterales > Bryobacteraceae > BOG-234. The sequence continues at coordinate 3,311 of DASZUZ010000940.1, forward strand.
CCTCGAATCAGATGGTGGTAGTTGCCCTGGGACGTCTCGGCATGCGCGAGTTCGATCTCGCTTCAGACGCCGATCTGACGTTTGTGATCCCGGACAGCGATGCGCCGGAAACGCTGTTCTGGACGGGCGTAGCCGAGCGACTGATCAGCGTAATCGGCGCCTATACGGGCGAAGGCGTAGTCTTCACCATCGACCCGAGGCTTCGTCCCAACGGGCGCGAGGGCGCGCTCGTGCAGACGGAGGGCGCGTACAAGGAATACTTCGCGGTCCACGCGGAGGCCTGGGAAGGCATCTCTTACAT
>DASZUZ010000941.1:0-4978 GCA_035547415.1 Bryobacteraceae bacterium
GCCGTCAATGCGCTGAACAAGGTCGAATACGGAACCCTGAAAGACCCCGAGATCCTCACGCGCGTAGCGCAGTACGAACTCGCCTTCAAGATGCAGACGAGCGTGCCGGATCTGGTGGACGTCAGCAAGGAGCCGAAGAGCGTTCTCGAGATGTACGGCGCGCAGCCGGGCGACGGCTCGTTTGCGTCGAACTGTCTGCTGGCCCGGAAACTGGCTGAGCGGGGAGTTCGCTTCATCCAGCTCTACCATCGCGACTGGGACCACCACAACAACGTCAAGGGCAACATGGTGTTCAAGGCACAGGAGACGGACCGCGCCACGGCCGCACTGATCAAAGACTTGAAGCAGCGAGGCATGCTCGACGACACGCTGGTCATCTGGGGCGGGGAATTCGGCCGCACGCCGATGTCGCAGGGCGGCGACGGCCGCGATCACCACATCAAGGGATTCACTTACCTGATGGCCGGCGGCGGGATCAAGCCCGGGATCAGCTATGGCACGACGGACGAGCTTGGGTATGCCGCGGCGGAAAACCCGGTTACCGTGCACGATTTCCATGCGACGATGCTGCACGTGCTGGGCATCGACCACAAGCGCCTCACGGTGAAATATCAGGGCCTCGACGCCCGGCTGACGGGCATTTCCGGAGACGTGGTGAAAGACATTCTGGTGTGAATTGACCCTGCGATAGAATTCGTCCAATGCTCAACACAGGGTTTACGCGACGCACGCTGCTGCGCTCCACCGCTGCCGCCGCGGGTGGGTTTCTCTTTTCCGGCGCGCACTGGAAAGCGGCTGCCGCTCTTCGCAACAAGGTGAAGATTACCGACGTCAAGTGCATGATTGTGCGCGGCACATGGGACTGGAATCTCATCAAGATTGAAACGGATCAGCCGGGGCTCTACGGCATCGGCGAGGCTTACTGGGGTCCGGGCGTCAAAGACCTTGTGCTGAAGCAGTTGAAGCAGCACATTATTGGCGAAGATCCGCTGAATGTCGATAAGCTCTACACGAAGATGCTGATGCGCAGCGCGGGCGCGGGCGCGATCGCGGGCATCACCGTGACGGCCGCAAGCGGCATCGAGATCGCGCTGTGGGATCTTGCCGGGCGCATTCTTCAGACGCCGGTGTGTAACCTGCTCGGCGGACGCTTTCGGGATCGCGTGCGATTTTATCGGACGATGTCGAAGCCGGCGGCGCATGTGGAAGACATGCAGTCGTGGAAAGACCAGGTTGCGGCGGTGCGGGCCGAGAAGTGGGGCTGGACAGCGTTCAAGTTTCAGGGCGATGGCATTCCGCCGAGCGCGGACCCGGGGTATAAGGAACCCGGGCATGATCCTTACGCCCGCAATCTCACCGCGAAAGACATCCGGCGCATTGTTACGGCAATGGAAACGGTGCGTGAGCAGGTGGGGCCCGATATCGATTTCGCCATCGAAGCCCATTGGCGATATGACGTTCGTGATGTCATCAACCTGGCCAACGCCCTCGAACACGTCCGGCCGATGTGGCTCGAAGATCCCGTGCCGCCGGACAATATCGAAGCCATGGCGCGCGTCACGAAAGCCGTGAATATTCCGGTCTGCACGGGCGAGAATCTTTATACGCGACAGGGCTTTCGGCCGCTCATCGAGCAGCAGGCGACCTCCGGCGTTCACATCGACATTCCGAAGTCGGGCGGATTGCTCGAATCGAAGAAGATTTCCGACCTTGCCGACCTGTATTACATCTGGACCGCGGCGCACAATCCGGCGAGCCCGCTGGGCACGATCGCGAGCGTACACGCGGCTTCCTCCATGCGTGAGTTCCGGGTGCATGAACTGGCGAACTGGATCGACTGGTGGCCGGATCTGGTCATCAAGGAAGGTCCGTTCTGGGAGAAGGGATATTTCACGATCCAGGACAAACCGGGATACGGCGTGGAGATCAATCCGGATGTCGCGAAAGCGCATCTGGCGCCGGGCGAAACGTGGTGGGGATGATCCGGTGACAGGCCCGACAGTCACACGACAGGATCGTACATAACGTCGGCGTCTGGTCAGGTAACGGCTCAGCAGGGAGTTTGACCTCGCCGCCGGCGCCGACGGGTTCCGTCCCACGAGCGGTGTCAAGATCATACGGATCGCGGGCTAACGGCAGACGAGGTGGGATCGCTGGTGATTCCACCTCGAACGTGGCGGATCACCTTGCCAGGCCGGTTACAGCGGTATCTGCATCGTCGTCTGGATATACTTCGCGGAAATGCGCGCGCTCTCCTGCGGCGGGCGCCACGGAGACGTATCGAGTTCCACCACCAGAAAGCCCTTCCACTGGATCTCATCCAGATAGGCCTTCAATCCGATAAAATCCACGCCGCCGTTACCGAGCGGAAAGAAATAAGGATTTTTCATCTGATCCACGTCGTGAGGGACGTGTTTCGTTCCCCCGCGGTCTTCGGGTTTCGTGTCCTTGAGATGAAACTCCACGATCCGGTGACCCAGCTTTCGGGCCAGTTGCACCGGGTCCATACCGGCCATCGTGATATGGCCCGTATCCAGAACGAATCCGACGTGTTTCGGGTCCGTGTTCGCCATGACGTACTCGATCTCATGCTGAGTCTGGAACTGGCTGCCCAGATGCGCATGGGGACCGAAGCGCATGCCTTCTTCTTCGTAGATGCGCCGGCCCAGAATTTCAAGCGTTTCGGCGATGTTCTTCAGATCCTCCCCGGTGGTCCCGCCGGGTCGCCGCGGGCCGAGGTTCGTCTTCTGATGATCGGCTCCGAACTTTTTGCTGAAGCGGACGACGCCCATATGGTTCTCGATCACGGACTGACGCCGGGTCGGGTTCTCGAACGCCGTATCGCCGCCTCGGGCGCCGCCGGTGATCGCGGCGAAACGGACTCCGATCTCATCGATTCTTCTTTGCAGGCCCGCCGCGTCATCCGGATAATACTGGCTGAGCGCGGTGGCGAACGCTTCTACCCAGTGGAAACCAACTTCTCGTGCCTCGGTGAAACCCTTAAACGGGTCTCCTTCCCAGCCACCGCGAGTGTTGGTGGTGTATCCGATTCGATATCGACTGTCCGCGCCGAAGGTCCGCGTGACGGTCAATGCCGTCGCGGACGAGGACAGGAGAAAGTCTCTGCGATTCACGGTCTTTCGCCTTCGTCAATCGATGGCAACATTTTATCCGTTGTGAATTCCGCTCGAATCCTGCCCGGCGTCGCTCCGGCGAACCGCCGGAACACCGTGGTGAACTGACTCTGGCTGGTGAACCCACACCGATACGCGACCTCGGTGAGCGGGAGGTCCGGATCCGCGAGCAACTGACGAGCGCGTTCCACTCGGCGGTGCGATACGTATTGATGCGGAGTGAAGCCCGTGGATTGCCGGAACAGATCGGCGAAGTAATGAGGACTCAGACCGGCGATCCCGGCAAGCGCTTCAATCGAAAGATCTCGTTCGAGTGACTGTTCGATGTATTCGCGAATGCGTCGCTCGCGCGCCGGGCCAAGCCCGCCGCGAAGATTGGGCTCGGAATCGGGACTGGCGTCGTAGGTCCGCAATACATGGGTCGTCAGCACAGTGGCCATGGAATCGGCGAAGAACGCGGAAAGGTTGCGCGTTTCGCATTCACGATACAGAGCGCGTCCCGATTCCTCGATGAACGGATCGCGCACCAGATGCGCGGGACGCAGTTCAAACGAGCTTACCCGCAGGATCCGGCGTGCGATGTTCGAGAGGAACTGCGTACTGAGATAAATGTGGATCAGCGCTGCGCGCCGGCGCCAGAGGGTGCGATGCGGCACGCCGGGAGGAATGATCGACACGGCATTTCCGGTGAGTTCGCGATGGTTTGGCGATCTTGTGGCGCCCGTGCGCCATTCGGCGTGCACGTGCGCCGGCTCCAGTCCGATCGTGACCTGCGCGCAATCATGCGTATGTTCGCGCCACGCGCTGCGGGGTTGCTCAGCAGCATAGATCCAGTAGCCTTCGCCTTCAAACCAGAAGTGCTCCGATGGCAACGGATCTTCCGCTCCCACCAGAATGATGCGTGTTTCTTCCCCGCCTGCCATGCCCCTGAACTCGCGGGCTTCACCCTTCCGCCTCGCTATTTCATTCTAAAGATTCCAGAACAGGTAGGAAGAAACGTAAAGACGGGCTGCGGGCAGCTTCCCCATACTGGAAGCGTAGGTGAGTGCCGAAAAGTTTCCGAGGCTTTCACTTGCTTCGATATCCATGATTACAGAAACAGCAGCTCCCCTTATTCCCGCCGCCATGCTGGCGCGCGACATTCAGATCTTCGAATACAGCAAGGCCGCCAACCCGATTGCCTCCGGGGCCACGCCCCGCATTCCCATCAAGGAATTCCCGGCCGACTTGTACGAGACTGGCCGCACTCGCATTGTCCCGCTGGACCTGAGCGGGGATTTGCGCACTCCCTGGCTCGCAACGGGTCCCGGCCTGCTCGCGAGCTTCGTCCGCATTCGTGCCGGAGAGAGCATCAGGACCGCTCCGAATGCCGGCAGCCAGTTCGTTTTCGTCATTCGAGGACAAGGCCGTTCGGAAATCGGAGAAGGCTCGATTGTCTGGAAGGCGGGAGATTTCATTGTTCTGCCCGGTATCGAAGCCGTTCACCACGCGGACGAAGAAACTGCCTTTTACACCGTTGACGACTCGCCTTTATTCGCATATCTGGGGGCTCGCAAAGCGGAGCCGCGGTTTCAGCCGGCACTTTACACCCGCGAATCCGTGCTGGCTCAACTCGAGAGCGCAATAAACGATCCGGATGCCGCGAAGCGCAGCCGTGTCAGCGTTCTGCTCGCCAACAGGAACTTCGAACAGACGATGACCATCAGCCATACTCTGTGGACAATGTTCGGTATCGTCTCGCCGGGTACGCGGCAACTGCCACATCGCCACCAGTCGGTTGCGCTGGATTACGTGGTGGACGCGAAGCCGGGGGTATACACGCTTGTCGGGCCGGAACTCAATGA
>DASZUZ010000942.1:0-1954 GCA_035547415.1 Bryobacteraceae bacterium
AAGAATTTCGTGGTGCGGCCCGGGACCGGAGGACTCGGCCGCGCACTGATTGCGGCGCTCAGTTTTCACGTGAATGTGCTGGAGGCGCGGCGCGGCTATCTTCCCGCGAACTGGGACATCCTCTGGTCGCTGTCGGTTGAAGAGATGTTCTATCTGTTTTTCCCGCTGGTTTGCCGGGTGCTCGGCCGGGGCCGGTGGCTTGTTGCCTTTCTGGCGTTGTTCGTTGCCCTCGGACCATTCGGGCGGACGGTGCTCGCCCAGGGCAATGCGGTCTGGCGAGAATACTCCTATCTCGGCGGCATGGATGCGATCGCGCTCGGTTGCCTCACTGCACTGCTCGTGTCGAGAAAACAATTTTTCGGCCGAACGCTCCGGGTAATTGGCGGCGCCGGCGCGGCCATCCTGATTTTCAGCCTGTGTTTTTCGCTTCAGGCCAGGTCATGGGGCCTCGAACGCAACGGACTCGATATGACGATCCTCGCGATGGGAACATGCATGGCGATCGTCGCCTCGAGCGAAACCCGGTGGCGCAGTCCACGCGCGCTTGCGCCTCTCCTGCGCCTCGGTCAATGCAGTTACGAGGTTTATCTGACCCACATGTTCGTGGTTTTCATGCTGTTCGAGATCTTTCTCGACTTCGGGAAGCCGATGGCCGGCGTGCCGGTCCTGTTCGTCACCGCGATTCTGACGGCAGGAGTGGCCGGAGACGCGGTCGCGCGATTCTACTCCGAGCGGATGAATCGCCTCCTCCGCCATCGCTCAGGAGTCCGGCGGATTGAGCCGGCGTTGACGGTCAGCGATTTGCGCACGGGCGAGACACCCATGTGAAATGACGGAACGAAGATCGCGGGACGCCGTCGCGGCAGACTCAGGCGTTAGATTAGAGAGAACCTCCCGATGATCTTCCGCCTGTTCGCCATCGCCGCTTTCACGCTTCCGGCCTTCGCCGCCGACCACCAACTCACGATCCAGCTTCGCGACCTCTACACGGTCCCGATCACCGGAGCCCCGAATGGCAGGACCCAGGACACCGCCAACCTGGCCCGGGTCAACTTCCTTCGCGAGGAACCCGGCCCCTCGCGCAACCGCTTCTTCGTCAACGACCAGAACGGACCGCTTTACATCCTGGATCGCAAGACCGGCAAATTTTCCGTTTACCTCGACTTCAACGGCCGCGGCGACCGCAAAGGAATCTACCACCGCTTCACGAACAACGTGGGCTATGCCTCCGGCCTGATCTGCTTCCAGTTCGACCCCGCGTACCGCCGCAACGGCCGTTTCTACACGCTCCACATGGAGAATCCCGACTCGTCCGCGTCCCCCAACCCCGACAACGCTACCGTGCCGGGCCTCGCGGCCGATGACTACGCGGTCACCGACGCGGTCCACACGCCAGGCAATACCACCCGCGAGGTGGTACTTGTGGAATGGACCGATACCAACACCGACGACGCCGTCTTCCAGGGAACAGCCCGCGAAATCCTCCGCTTCCAGCTCAACACCCAGATCCATCCCGTCGGCGATATGATCTTCAACCCGACGGCGCGCCCCGGCGATCCCGACTGGCGCGTTATGTACATCGGCTGCGGCGACAGCGGTTCGGGTGAAAGCAAAGACCTCTCGATGCGCTACAACCCCCAGCGCCTGGACACTCTCCTCGGCAAGATCCTCCGCATCATTCCGGATCCCGCCGAGCACAAGGACACCAGTAAACTGAGCGACAACGGCCGCTACCGCGTCCCCAACGATAATCCGTTCGCCTCCCGCGCCGGAGCCCGTCCCGAGATTTGGGCGTACGGTATCCGCAACCCTCACCGGCTCAGCTGGGATGTCGACCCGGCCAATGCAAAAAATAATCACCTCTTCGCTTCCGTGATCGGTCTCCATACCTGGGAAACCGTCCTGCTGGTCCAGAAGGGGGCCAACTACGGCTACTCCGAGCGTGAAGGCAACC
>DASZUZ010000943.1:0-3899 GCA_035547415.1 Bryobacteraceae bacterium
GGCTCCTTGACGCATTCCACAACGGTGACTCTGGTCGTCAGTACGGCAACGTCGGGAGCCAAAGTCATCAGCATCGATTTCACCGGCAGCGGCACTGTCATGGCAAGCACCGAATCGGCCGGCGTCATCGCGAAGACGAACTGGAATCCGGCGAACGCCGCGCAAAGCGCGGCTCCGCTGAACCTGGTGGATGAAACGGGATCGGCAACCAGCGCCTCCGTGACATGGAGCGCCGACAACACCTGGAGCACGCCCATTACGGACACAGCAGGCAACAACCGGATGATGCGCGGCTATCTGGACAACGGAAGCGGCAACCCGATTACCGTCACCGTCTCCAGTCTGAGCGCCGGCAAATACAACATCTATGTATACATGGACGGCGACAACGGGACGTTCACGAAGACAGGCATCTATCAGATCAGCGGCTCCGGAATCGCCACCACCAGCATCCGCGCAACCGACGCGGCGCGCACCAATTTCAGTGGAAAGTTCACGCGGGCGAATAACTCCAATGGAAACTACGTTCTCTTCGGCTCGGTGACAATCGCCTCCGGCTTCACCATTACGGCGACCCCTGGGACGGCTACCGGGTCGCCGCGTTCACCGGTAAATGGCATTCAGATCGTGCCTGCGGGTCCATAAATGAAAACGACGGCCGCAATTTCTACCCGAGAGCCGCGCTCGCGCCACGCAGCGGACGCCGAAGGGCGGACGCCTGCCGCTGCTCTCCGGAGCCCGGCGATCCTCTACCTGGCTTCCGCGATAACGCTGCTCGCGGGCCTCGCGGCGATCTTCATTTGGGAGCCGTTCGGCGCCCGCCAGTGGGGGTTCGATTTCTGGGAGCACGCGGCCGCGCTGAAGCAGTTGGCGATCAATCCGTGGCATCCCCTGCATCCGCAGTTCGACACGCATGAGGCGTCCCGATCTTATACGCCCGAGTTCCTCCTTCTGGCTCTTGTCGGCCGCATGTTCTCGCTCTCTCCGCTCGGGATGCTGGCGCTCGGCTCCATATTCGCCTGCGCGCTGGCGTTTACGGGAATCTGGTTCTTTTCCCGCGAGTACTTCCGCAACGAGTGGGCGCCGCTCGCCGTGCTGATTTCGCTGTTCTTCTTCTGGGGAAAAGAGTGGGTCTGGTCGAGTTTTTACAATCTGCAGTCGCTTGCGGTAACCGGAGGCTATCCGTCCACGTTTGTCTTCGCTCTGGCGTTTACCGTCTGGTGGTTCGGGCTGATACTCCTGCGCCGCGAGCGGATCCGCGCCTGGCATCTGTTCGCCGTCCCGATTCTCTCCGCGCTGCTGTTTGTTTCTCACCAGCTCAGTGGCATGTTTGCGCTGGGCGCGCTCTTCGCGTTCTGGGCGGCCGAACCGGGTCGCGGCTGGAGACGCCGGGGCATCTTGTTCGCTGCATCGCTGGCGGGGCTTCTGATCAGCCGCTGGTGGCCGTGGTTCAATCCCTGGTACAGCGCAACCGGGTCGCAGGTCTGGAATCCCATGTGGGCCGGGTTGCCGGATTTCTATCGCCCCGGCGCCGTGCTTGCCCTGTGTGGACCCGCACTTCTCGGGCTCGCGCCTCTCGCCTGGTTCGTGCGGAAACGTATCTACGGCGGGCTGACGCTCGGATTTCTCGCCGTGACCGGCGTTTACATCGTCGGCGGAATTCTGAACAATCCCATCGCGCACCGGTTCCTGGCGTTCTCCATCCTCTATCTCCACCTCGCCTGCGCATGGCTGCTGCTGGCCCTGGGCGGATTCTTCGCCAGAGAGGAAGCCGCAGCAGCAGGATGGCGCCTCGGCCGGGAAGGACGGCGAGTGCTCTTCGCGGTCTGTACCTTAATCGTCCTGGGACATCTCTCGTTCATGACATTCGAAGTCATCCGTGTGCGAACCGGCGCCGCTCGCAGATACGTGGATGTGGCTGGCCCGATGCGCGCCATCAGTGGCCATCTGGCGCCGCGGTCGATCGTGCTGGCCTCGCCGGAAATCTGTTTCGCTCTCCCGGCTTTCGAGGGGCGCGTGGTAACCGTGTACCGGCCGTCGCCTCTGGTCGAGGACGATTCGGCCCGGATTCGGGACAGCAGCCTGTTCTTCTCTGAAGCCGCGTCTGACGACGAGCGGCGCGCCATCCTCTCCCGCTATCGCGTCACGCACATCCTCTACCGCAAAGATGAACTCCAGCCGGCCGTGATTCAGGGCCTCTCCCGAGTCGGCTCCCAAGTCGCGGAGCGATCGCCCTTAACCCTGCTCCGCGCCGCCGGCATTCAGCCCCGGTAGAAATGCAATAAAAAAGGCCAGCGCAAGGTGCGCTGGCCTTCGGCGTTCTATGTTGCTGAAACGCTATTTCCCCGAGTAAAGGGGAACCGCGGTTCCTCCGAAGCGAACGCCGTTATTGGAGTAGGTCGAAACTGCGCCGTTGTGCTTCTCCATCAGCGGCGTAGTCAATCCCGATCCCGCGCTCAGACCGGAAATGCTGATGGACGAGTCGATGGTCTGGTACCCGGTCCAGTTTCCCGCACCCGGCGTGCTGTCGAACGCCCCGATGATCTCCGTCGAGCCTTGATTGGTCGTGTACCACATGCCATTTCCGTTCTCGCCGGTTCCTTCGGTTTTGAATCCGAGCACCCAGAAGTTGCCGCCATCGGTCGTGCCATGCGTGTTATTCGTCTCGACGTCAAGCTGACGAGCCCACGCGTTTCCACCGTGTTGAATCACGCCGTCGCCGGGAATCGCCGCGTTCTCGAAGTAAACTTCGAGTCCCGAACCCGCAACGTTGGAGTAGCCGTTCAGGTTGAAGACATCGGCGATGACGAGCGGCACTCCGCACTTGTTCACGATGTTGATCGAGCCCGCGAAACTGAAGGAACGAATTTCGACAGGTCCTCCGGAAGTCGAATCGCACTCGATGATCGCCGCTCCGTTCGGCGCGTTGAACGCGGACACGGCGCCCAGAAGCCTCCGCACGCCAGACGGGATGTGCAGCGTTCCGGTGATGTTATAGGTGGCGACCGGCGGGAAATAAACCGTTGCCTTTCCGGAGTTCAATGCGCTCTGAATCGCGGCTGTCGAATCGCCTCCCGTGTTCTGGACGATCGCCCAGTTCGAGAAGTTGTTATCCGTGAAAGGCGCGGGAGTTTCCTTAATCGGCAGCCGGAGCGAATTCCCGGATGCCGCCGAGGTCAGCTTCACCACGCTGGTCGACGAATATTCATTGACGCTCGTGCCAGTGACTCCGGCGATCGCCGAAGCATAGCCGCTCGTCTGAATGTTCCGCGCATACAGCCAGGCGGAGTTCTGGATGGCGCTGGTTCCTGAGCCGGTAAACGAAGAGTCGATCACGCTCAGGTTGCTGTTGTTCTGGTTGAGGATCGCCGGGACATTCCCGGAAGCGGTCACTTCCAGGTCCCGGATCCAGATGTTCTGATTGGTGTTCCAGAAGCCCGCCGTCTTCGGATTCGTGATGAAGATATGTTCAAACGTAAGTCCCACTTCTCCGGAACCCGCCACGATGCCGTAGTCGAAAGAGCCGTTAACCGTGAGATTCTTGACCAGCGCCGGTCCATTGCCGCCACCGCCCGCGCCACGCGATGTGTTCAGTCCGACGCGTCCCGAACCCTTGATCGTAACGTTACGGATTGCAGCCGTATTGGAGCAGTTCCAGTCGATTGCCACCGCTCCCGCGTTGCCCGAGCCGGTGTCCAGCGTCAGATCGAAAATGTCGTTCCAGTAACCACCCTCTCCCGCGCCGTTCGGCCAGCCGCCGTCCCTGGTCGCCGTGGAGGAGTAGAGCATGGCGGGACATCCGCTGCCTGATTCGTAGGAAGCATCGCAGCTCCCATCGCCGAAGCCGGACGCGTTGTTCGCCAGTTTGATGGTGGTATTGGCCTGGTTCTGACCCTGCA
>DASZUZ010000944.1:0-4870 GCA_035547415.1 Bryobacteraceae bacterium
GCAAGGCGGATGAAATTCTGGCGAGTCTCCCAGCCGACGTGAAGGTCCGCTTCGTCGATTTCCACGCCGAGGTGACCAGCGAAAAGATTTCGATGGGATGGTATCTGAACGGTCGCGTCTCCGCTGTAGTCGGCACTCACACGCATATCCCGACCGCGGACACGCGCATTCTTTCCGGCGGGACCGCCTACCAGACCGATTGCGGCATGACGGGACCGTACGACTCCGTCATCGGCGTCGAAAAGGAACCCATTCTTCAGAAATTCCTGACAGCCTTGCCGGTTCGCATGGAACCGGCAAAGACATCAGTGGAGTTGCATTCCGTGATCGTCGAGGTGGAAGACGCCACCGGGAAAGCGCTCAACGTCCGGCGGCATACTATCCGCGGCGACTGATCCGCGCGGCAGCCTTACTTCGGCTGCCGCACGTAGATCTGCACCTGTCTGCCGAGCCGGATATCCGAGCTCGGCACGCTGTTCTGAAACACGACCACGTAAGTCGGATTATTCGGCAGCGTGATGATGTCGCCCGGGATCTTCACGTTAATTTGCCAGACGCCCACCTGACCGGGAGCAAGTCCGGCATACTGCACGTCTGACCCGGTAATCGCCGGATCGGGTGTGATGAAGACCGTCGGAGCCCGCGGGGTTGGCAAAGGCGCGTGGGAGACGTCTCCATCCGGCGGAGCGCCGTCGACGAATCCCTGCCCGGTGCCGTACAGCGTGATGAAATGGCCCGCGATCGCGGGATTCGATTGTGTGTTCAGCGTACCGTCTTCATTGACCGCGATGGCTGCCCCGCTGCCGTTTCCGGCCTGCGTGAAGATACCCGGCAGCACCGCGTTCATCTGAACAGTCGAATCGCCGAGCAGGCGTCCTGTGGCCACCTCCACCACTTGTACATCGGAGGTCCCGCTCTGCGGAGCGCCGATAGGTATCTGATAGTTGATCTGATCCGGTCCGGCATAGAACAGGGGAACCGGCGATCCGTTGAACAGGACCTGGACGCCGTTCAGTTGCCTGGGGAGCGGCAGTGAACTGCTCGTCTCGCTGTTGGTTCCGAACTGGTGCAGATTGCCGGTGGAATACAACGCCGCAATCATGCCGGGGGCCACGACATTCGCGTACTCATAGTTCGCTGCGTTAAGAGAAGAAAGTCCGGGATAATGAATCACCACCCGATTCGCCGCGTCCGCAATGAAAATATTGCCCCAGGCGTCTTCCGCCAGCGCCCGAGGACCGTACTCGTTGAGAGTCGCGTTCGGCGCGTAATTATTGAGTTCGAGCCCGTTAAATGCGGGGTATCGAACGGCCGTGTTGTTGCCCGTGTTGGCGACCCAGATCGCATTGCTCACCGGACTGACGTGGATCCCGACCGGACCCGAAAGACCTGTCTTCAGGATTACGGCGGCCTGCGGATTCGGACTTGAGGAGGGCGCGTGGTCGAAAATGGAGACGCGCTGATTGCCGGTATCGGCCACGTAAAGCCGGTCGTCCGCGTCGGTCGCGATATGATGCGGCGCGTTCAGTTGATTGAGGCCATTGCCCGGGCTCGACGAATTGAAGTCCGGCTGACCGAAAACCAGCGAAGCCGCCTGTCCGCTTGTGAACGTCTTCGACGATCCCTGAAAAAAGAGAACGCGGTTGTGTACGGCATCCGAAACCAGAAGTCCCGGAAACGTAGTCATGGCGAGACCGAAGGGACGGGCCATCGTACGCGACGTCGGATCCGCAAGGGTGATGAAGAAGTTGGGCTGGCCGAGGACAAGGTCCGCCTGCTCCATCGTACCGGGATTGTAGTTTGCGAAGGGTTGGGGGAAGCGTAGTACCCGGCCGTTGCCGCTGTCCGCCACATAAAGGTTGCCGTCGCTGTCCACCAGCAGACCTGCCGGCCCGAACAAGCCGGACTGGTTCGGCGTATTCCCGCTGTTCGAAGGATAGTTCGCGAAATTGTGCCGGAAATCCGGCTGGCCAATCACGATATCGGCCTTTGCGCCCGGCTGCAGATTTCGCAGATCCCGAAATCCGAGTATCCGGTTGTTGTATGTATCGGCGACGTAGAGATGCGGCGGATTGGCATTCAGATCGACGGCGATACCGGCATCGATGCTGGCTGAGCCGACGAAATCGAATTCCCTCCCCTCGATGAGATTCAGGGCGTTCAGATCCAGCGCATCCTGACCCAGCACCCGGGTGGCGGCGCCAAAAGCCGACCCACTGGCCGGCATTACGATCACGCGATGGTTCCCCGAGTCCGCGACATACAACTCGGAGCCCGAATACGCGGCCATCAACGGATGGGCCAACGTCGATGGACCGGCGCCCGGCTGTCCCTGATTGGCCGTGCCGGAAAGGAAGTCGGCCTGGCCGATCACCGTAGCCGCCGCCTGATTCAGGGCGTTCGAACTCCACTGATCGAAGGGCGGGTACAGAAGCAGGCGATTGTTGAAGGTATCCGCGACCCCGATCTGATTCCCCACGCTGAATAGTCCCCCGATCGCCGCATTCAGCTGCAACGAACTGATGGCGGGCGGCTGCGGCGTGTCGAGATCGACGCCAAGGATTCTTGACGCCCGTTGCGCCGTACTGAAAGGCGGGTTCCACACCAGGATCCGTCCGCGCTGCGAACCGACGGACTCCCCGACAAACAGCCTTCCGCCGGCGTCAAAGGTAATCCCCGATGGTGTCCGGATCGCTGCCAGCGATATCTGCGCGTTTCCGACCGGCGCGTATGTGCCGGTCACGAAATCCTGCTGACCGAGCACGACATCGGCGGATGGTCCCGGCGTGGCCTGGGCGCCCAGTGCACTGACGTTATACCGGAGAATCCGGTTATTGCCGGGATCGGTTGCCCACAGGTTTCCCGAGCTGTCGAACGTAAGAAAGGACTGCAAAGCCGTGGATCCGGCGGTCGTAGCCAGTGTCGCGGCGGAGATGCCGCCCTGATTCGCGGTGTTTGTCGAGAAGCTGGACTGACCGATCACGAGGTCCGGCAACTGATCTCCCGATTGTGAGAATGGCTTCGGAAACCGCAGAATCCGGTTATTCCCGGCATCGACGACATACAGGTTCCCGGCGCCGTCCACGGCTACCCCGGTGGGCGCCGTGAAGCCCGTTGATCGCGCGTGCGCGGGCCCCTGCGGCAGCGTCGTGACGAAATCCGGTTGACCCAGGACGATGTCCGCTTTTTGTCCGTTCGAAAAAGTGGTCGCGCTGCGGAAGCCGAGCACACGGTTGTTTCCGGTGTCCGCGACGTAGATGCCCGGCGGATTCGTTGAGAGGTCGAGCGCAACGCCCTGAGGCGCATAAAACTCCCGGCCTTCCACAAGGTTTGGATTCACGTTTGTCAACGCAAGGGAATTCTGCCCGACAACCCGGGTCGGGGTTGGATTCAGCGTGATCTGGGCGTCCGAAGGAAAAAGTGCGAAAAAGCAGACTACCGTGGCGGCGAGAGCGGGTCTCATGAGGAATAAAACCAAATGTACTGACGTCTTCCAGCAAAATAGCATGAATCCGGGATAGACCGGTCCGCCGGAGGCGCTCGTCCCGGTTCCTACAGCACAATCGGCGGCGTCCGATAAACTAAGAGTTGCGCGTTTCGGCTGTCAGCTACCTGAATACGTGGCCGCTCGTCTGGGGCTTCCTCAAGGGTCCCCAGAAGGGCATGTTCGATTTCCGCTTCGATCTCCCGGCGCACTGCGCGGCGGCATTGGCGAACGGAGAGGCGGATATCGGGCTGTCGCCTTGCGCCGAGCTCGACCGGTTGGGACTGGACTTCCTGCCCGATCTCGGGATCGCGTGCGAGGGGCCGGTCCGAAGCATTCTGTTGGTTTCGCGGCGGCCATTCGACCAGATCAGGACACTGGCGGCTGATTCGAGTTCGAGAACCTCGGTTGCCCTGACCCGAATCCTGCTGGCCGAGCGTTACAAAACGAAGCCAATCATCACGCCTCATCTTCCCCGGCTGGACGACATGCTGGCGGAATGCGATGCGGCGCTGATCATTGGAGACCCCGCGTTGCGTCTGGATCCGGATAAGCTGCCGTATCATGTTCTGGATCTCGGCGCGGAGTGGGTGAACTGGACCGGTCTGCCAATGGTCTTCGCAGTATGGACCGGGCGCGGCGAGATGTTCACGCCAAAGGTAGCGTCAGCGTTCCAGGCCTCGTGGGAATGGGGCCGGGACCATGTCGAAGAAATCGTGCGTGATGCCGCTGTGGAACGGGCCTTTCCGGAAGCGGTGACAAGAGACTACGTGACGCGGCACATCGTGTACGAGCTTTCTTCGAAGCACCTGAAGGGACTGGAGTTATTCCGCGAAAAGATCCGCGCTCTCGAAAGAATTCGCGCGGAAATTTGAATCCGCGCGGTCGATAGTGTAATATCAAAGAAACCTTCCTGCACTGCTCCTCAGTAGCTCAACGGTAGAGCATTCGGCTGTTAACCGAAGGGTTGTAGGTTCGAATCCTACCTGAGGAGCCAAATAAATCAATAACTTACAGATTTGGTGTTTGGCGCGAATTTGTCACTTTGCCCATTTCTTTGCCCACTCCATATGCTTCATGCGGCCGGGCATTCTCAAATGGTCGGGTCTGT
Organism: Bryobacteraceae bacterium; assembly: GCA_035547415.1. Lineage (GTDB taxonomy): Bacteria > Acidobacteriota > Terriglobia > Bryobacterales > Bryobacteraceae > BOG-234. The sequence continues at coordinate 4,596 of DASZUZ010000944.1, forward strand.
ATTGGAATCCTTTCCTTGGCGCGAACGTTTTTTCGGGTCAATTTAGTTGGCAGCACCGAGGGCCGATTCCCGTTCGTATTCGGCCCTCGGCACTTGTTGGGGCGCTATTTTCCGATGCGCCGGAAGAATTCGAAGTTCGGATTTTCATGGCCAGCACTGGGGAGCGGGCCTGAGGTGTCCGGTGTCGTGTAACGCGGAAACTTCGATCGCAACTTGGCTTCCTCATCTTCCGGCGCACAAAAAGCGATTGCGATTATTTTGTCGGTGCCGATGTG
>DASZUZ010000945.1:0-2769 GCA_035547415.1 Bryobacteraceae bacterium
AACGGCGCGCAGGCGCTCGAGATGTTGCAGAAATCCGCGTATCACCTCGTCCTCGCGGATATGCGGATGCCGGGCATGTCCGGACTCGAACTGCTCCAGCAGATCCGCAAAGACTATCCCGAGACATTCGTTATTATTCTGACGGCGTACGGGACCATCGAGACCGCCGTCGAGGCGATGCGCGCCGGGGCCTATAACTACATCACCAAGCCTGTGCATCCGGATGAACTGCGGCTCGTGGTGGACCGCGCCCTGGAGCACTCAGGCCTCGCCGAAGAGGTGAAGACGCTGCGCTCGAGCCTCAACCAGAAATACGGCTTCGAGCATATTATCGGCCAGTCGGACGTTCTGCTGTCTGTCCTTGACATGGCGGCGCGCGCGGCGCGGAGCAGTTCCACCGTGCTCATTCAGGGCGAGACAGGCACGGGCAAGGAACTCCTCGCGAGGGCGATTCATTTCAACAGCCCGCGCAGGGACAAGCCGTTTGTCACCATCAATTGCGGCGCAATCCCGCGCGATCTGCTCGAGAGCGAACTGTTCGGTTACCGGCGCGGCGCGTTTACCGGCGCGCAGGAGCACAAAAAAGGGAAGCTCGAAATGGCGGATGGCGGAACGCTGTTTCTCGACGAAATCGGCGAACTCCCGTCGGAACTCCAGGTCAAGCTCCTCCGGCTGATTCAGCAGGGGGAACTCGAAAAGATCGGCGCCGTGGAGCCGCTGAAGGTCGATGTCCGGATCGTCGCCGCGACCCACCGCGACCTCCGCGCGATGTGCGAGAACGGCTCGTTTCGCGAGGATCTCTATTACCGGCTGGCCGTCATCCCGCTGACGCTGCCGCCGCTGCGCGAGCGTCCGGACGATATCCCCGAACTCGCGGAGTTCTTCTTCGACCAGAGCAAGCGAAAACACGGTCTTCCCCGTCTGACGCTCGCGCCCGCCGTGCTGTCCTGCCTGGCGCGCCACCGCTGGCCGGGCAATATTCGGGAACTGGAAAACATGATGGAGCGGCTCGTCGTGCTGAGCCGGGGCGATGAGATCACGCTGGCCGATCTGCCCGAGCCGCTACGGCGGGAAAGGGCCATCTCCGACACTTTACAGTTCGATTTGCCCGCTGACGGCATCAGTCTCGAGTCCATCGAGAAAGAGCTCATCATGCGCGCGCTGCAGCGCTTTGACGGGAACCAGACCCAGGCCGCGCACTACCTGGATATCAGCCGGAAAACACTGATCTACCGGATGGAGAAGCACGGGCTCAAGCCGGGTGAGCACGCGAACCGGGGAGATACGGCGGCCTGATTATTGAAAATAATTGCCTTTATCTGCGTTATCTGTGCCATTACTCATACCGTAAAGCCACCACCGGATCCAGACGCGCGGCTTTCGACGCCGGCCAGATCCCAAACAGCAGACCGACGCCCACGGATGCGGCAACTCCGAGCGTTGCAGCCCATACCGGCACCACCGTCGGCAGGCTGGGAAAGATGACCCGCGTCGCGGCGGAGATGCTCCACCCGGCAGCCATGCCGAGCAACCCGCCGAGTCCGGTCAGCACCGTCGCCTCCGTCAGAAACTGCGCCACGATGTCGCGCCTTCGCGCGCCGATCGCTTTCCTTATCCCGATCTCGCGCGTTCTTTCCGTGACCGATACCAGCATGATGTTCATCACGCCGATGCCGCCCACCAGCAACGCGATCGAACTCAGAACCACCATCACCAGCGCAACCATCGAAGTCACATCGTGAAAATGATCGATCATCTGCTGCGCGGTCGACATCCAGAACGAATCCGGGGCGCCCGGCTTGTCCCGCCGTTCCACGCGCATCACGGCGCGAACCTCGTCCTGCGCCTGCGCGATCAGCCCTTCTTTTGCGTGCGCGATGATGAAATGCTCGCTCGAACTCGGGAAGAACTTGCGCAGGGTCCAGTAAGGCAGCAGCACGCGCAAATCCTCCTGGCCGGGCATGGACTGCGCGGGCCGTTCCAGCACGCCGACGATCTCGACCCGGCTGCCGTTCACCTCGATCCATCGTCCCAGCGCATCGCCGCGCGGGAACCACGATTTCTGGATATCCTCGCCGATGACGACCACGGGAGCGCGGCGGCGGCTCTCGTCGTCCGTCAGAAAGCGGCCGAGCTTGAGCGTAGTTCCCGTCGCCGCGTAGCTCTCCTCCACGCCCATCAGGTTGATGCGGAACATGTCGTTCCCCATATACCGGATCCGGTTGATTCCGCTCCAGCGGGGCTGAAGCATCGCCGTAACGTACGAAATGGAAGGGCAGCGTTCTTCGATCGCGCGCGCGTTCTCATAACTCAGCGGCTTGCGGCGGCGAATCTCCGGGCCGTTGTCGGCCGCGAAATCCCCATTGAATTTCAGGACGATGATGGCGTCCGGCCCGAACGCCCGCACGAAACTGGTGATCGCGCCGTCGAACCCGGTAATGATCGAGCCGACGCCGATGACAGTGGCGGTCCCGATGATCACGCCCAGAACGGTCAGAAAACTTCGCAGCTTGTGCTCGCGAATGGTGGCGAGCGCGAGCCGCGCTGCCGCGAAGAACATGCCAATCTGCTTCATTCCGCCCTCAGCGCGACAATCGGGTCGAGTTTCGCGGCGCGTCGCGCCGGATAAATCCCGAAGAACAGACCGACCGCGGCGGAGAGCGACACTCCCACCACGATGGCGCTGACCGGAACCGCCATGGGAACCGGAGTGGCATTGCGAACCACAATCGCGACGCCCCATGCCAGAATCACGCCGGCCAGGCCGCC
>DASZUZ010000946.1:0-1535 GCA_035547415.1 Bryobacteraceae bacterium
CAGGTACAATAGGTTCCAGATTCATGCAGCGTTTTGCACTTTTGTCCGGTAAGGTGCGGGTTTGCCTGGTGGGCGCCGTCATCGCCGCCCTGGCGGCAGGTTATTGCCTCGCGCAGTCTCCGGACGGCCAGGGCGCCGGGACCGCCCCGAAACCTCCGCTCTTCGGCTCCACCACCAACGAAGTCGTGGTCCCCGTGACCGCCACGGACTCGAAAGGCGCTTTCATCAGCGACCTCGTCCAGAGCGATTTCCATATCTTTGACGAAGGCCACGAGCAGAAGATCGACTTTTTCAGCCACGAACAGTCACAGCCGGTCGTGATCGGTTTCCTGGTCGACATGAGCAACCGGATGAAGGTGCAGTGGGACCGCTACAAGGAATCGACCTCGGAACTGATGCGGAGCCTCATGCCGGGCGATAAACGCTACTCCGGATACCTGATTACCTACGGAACCGACGCCGAGCTCGCCTCGGATACCAGCATCGACCCGGAAGCCATGGTCCAGAAGCTGAACCGGGCCAGGCCCGCGGGCGGCGCGGCATTGTTCGACGCTATCTATATGGCGTGCACCAGCCGCAAGACCGTCATGGGCGAGCCCTATGAGCCGCGGCGCGTCATCATCATCATCGGCGATGGTCACGATTCCGCCAGCAAGAAGAGCCTCCGCGAAGTGCTCGAGCTGGCGCAGCGCAATCAGATCACGATTTACGCCATGGATACCGTCGCCTTCGGCATGCACAACGAAGACGAAGAGAACCTGACCCTGCTCACGTCGCAGACCGGCGGCCGGGTGGAAACGCCGCTCGGCGAGAAGATGTACAAGGACATCAGCGGTTATCTTTCGAACGTGCAGGATGCCGGCAATTACGCCATCCAGGTGGGCGTCGGCGGCTATACGGCCGAAATCGGCAAGGCGCTCTTCAGCTCCGTTGCTGACCTGATGGGCGAGATCACCACGCAGTACGTTCTGCGCTATCACCCGGATTTCAAGACCGACTGTCCGCCCACACAGGCAGTGTGCGAAGACACAACGAACAAACCCTACCGGAAGATCAAAGTGACCGTGGGATTGCCGAATGTGATTCTGCGCTTCCGCGACGGCTACTATCCGTTCCCTGTCGCACCCGCGAAATAGCGCCACCGGGCCCGGCAATATCACCGCCTTCGCCCGAGACAGATTTCCTCTTCCCCCGCTTCCCCTGTAAGATAATTTCATGCCCGCCGCCGTGCTCCCCTTCCGCTCCACGGCCGCCGCACGCCGGGCCACCTGGTCCCTGCTCGAAATTGCGCGCGCGGGCCGCGAGCCGGAACCGCTGGGCATTCTTCTGCTAGACGAACAATCGGGCCAGCTCACGCAGCGGCTGCGTGAAAGCGATTTTGAAGATCTCGAGGAACAGGAATCGGATTTCCTCGCGGCGCTCGGGCCGGATCTGGACGCCAAAGCTCGCGAAGACGGCGGGCGGGCGCTGCTCGATTCGCTCGAAGATTCGCTCTCCGGCTTTCTCCGCATCGGCGATCGCCAGCCGATCGAATA
>DASZUZ010000947.1:0-4303 GCA_035547415.1 Bryobacteraceae bacterium
CTTATTTCGCCACGCAGATATTCGTGGAGAATGCAGGCTATCCACCCACCGTACGCGGCCGGGCGACCAACACATCGACTTTCCGGGCAAAATGAACCAGCGGGTCTGACTCGGGGGATGGCAGGCCAACGGCTTGCGTCATGTTCTGCCCGAAGGCAACAAGTCTGGCCTGCTGTAGCGGCCAGGGCTCGTGAGAGACGTCTCCGACGATCAGTTTGCCGAAGCGGCGGGCGTAGAGGCGAAAGCGCGCGGTGAGGAACTGTTCGAGCTCCGTTGGCGAGGTCACCGAAGAACCGAGCGCGACCTCGATCCGTGATCCGGCGGAGGGGCCGACCATGCGCGCGCTCGAGTAGACGGCCGTTTGCGCGTTCGCAGCGACTTTCATGCGAGACCAGAAGTACGGAAGTCCGAATGATGCGCGGGCGCCGATTACAGCGGCCAGGCGCGCGGCATCGAGCGAAAAGAACCAGACACCGCGCCGCCCGGCGCGATCGAATACATAAGTCCGGAGATTGGTCTCGGGAAAGTCCGAGAGCCACGGGACCGGCGGAAGAGGGGGTATGGTCAGGCCCGTGATCAGGAAGGGAACGAGGCCGACCCAGCCGCCGCCATCGAAGGTATCCACCTCGAGTTCAGGGGGAATCAACGCCCGGAGAACCGCCGGATCGCAACGCCAGTGAATGAAAGTGAGATCGCGCCATCGCTGGCGCATCAGCGGACGCGGGATTTCAAAGGGCGGCCGGGGAGCAACGGCTTCGAGCCCACCCGGCACGGCCGCTAGATGCGGCGAAACGCCAGCACGGCGTTCAGTCCGCCGAACGCGAACGAGTTCGAGATGGCGTACTCGAAGTCCAGCTCACGGGCATGGTTCGGCACGTAGTCAAGATCGCATTCCGGATCGCACTCGTTGAAGTGGATGGTCGGGGGAGCGAAACCGTTGACGAGCGCCAGCACGGCGGCCGAGGATTCGATGGCTCCCGCCGCGCCGAGCGTGTGGCCGTGCATGGCTTTCGTGGAAGAGACCGCGAGTTTTTTCGCGTGATCACCAAAGGCCAGGTGCAAGGCGCGCGTTTCCGTGGAATCGTTTACGGTGGTTCCGGTGCCATGCGCGTTCACATAGCCGACCTGCTCGGGTCCGATGCCCGCGTCCTTCAGGGCAAGTCGAACCGCCTTCGCCGCGCCTTCGGCGGAAGGTTGAGTGATGTGGTGCGCATCCGCGGACATGCCGAATCCGACGATTTCCGCAATGGGCTCCGCGCCGCGGGCGCGGGCGTGCTCAAGCGTTTCGATGGTCATCATCGCGGCGCCTTCCCCGAGAATCATGCCATTACGGTCCCGTGAGAAGGGCCGGCAGACGGTCGGCGAAACGACTCGCATGGCTTCCCAGGCTTTCAGAATGCCGTGGCTGAAAGGCGCTTCACTGCCGCCGGTGATCGCCACGTCACACATGCCGGAACGAACCATGAGGAACGCCTGTCCGATGGCGTGGGCCGACGATGAGCAGGCAGTCGCAATGGTGAAGGCCGGGCCCGTGATTCCGAATTCGAGTGAGATGGCGCTTGCGCCGGCGTTGGCCATGGTTTTCGGGATCGTCATGGGATGGACGCGCGGCTTGCCCATCTTGTACACGTCGTAGAAGCCCTGGTTTTCCGTACTCTGGCCGCCGACACAGGAACCGGTGACGATCGCGGCGGTGTCGCGCAGGCAGGGAGTCCACTCGATGCCGCTCTGGGCCACGGCTTCGCGCGCCGCCACGACCGCGAACTGCGCGAAGCGATCGATCATATCGGCTTCTTTAGGCTGCAGATAGTCGGTCGCCACGAAGTTTTTGACTTCGCCGCCGCACTGAAATCGCAGATCGTACGCCTCGACGCCATCGATGCGGCTGATCCCGCAGCAGCCATGCCGGAGGGAATGAAGGAAGGCATCGCGGGTGCGTCCCGCCGAACAGATAACGCCAATTCCCGTGATGACGACTCGCCTCATCAGGACGCTGCCGGTTGCGCTTCGCCTGAACCGTTACTCTGCTCTACGAGCTTGCGCACTCCTTCCACCATGTCGCGGACGCTTCGAATGTTCTTCACTTCATCGTCGGGAACACTGATATTGAATTCGTTCTCGAGAGCGAAGATGATATTCACGCCGTCCATCGAATCGATGCCGAGTTCCTCGAAGCTGCTGTCAGTGGTGACCAGCGAGGGGTCTTTGCGCTGGGTCTCGGCGATAATCCGGAGAATTCTCCGGGTCAGATCGTCTGCCCGAAGTTCACCGGGGCTGGTTTCAAGGGACATAACAGTTGAGTGACGGTTTCAAAATGATAACCCTTCCCGAGCAGATCCGGCACTATGCGCCTGACCGTGTCGATCGTGGGCGTGACGTCGGGATCTTTCAGAGTACCGCGTCCGTCGTGCAGACAGATGATATCGCCATCACACGCACGGGAGAGGATACGCCTGACAATCGCGTCCGCGGAAAGCTTCCAGTCCAGTCCGATGATGGACCACATGACGCCTGTCAGATTCAGGTTGTGCTGCATCGCGCGAAATCCAAACCAGCGCACACCGAACGGAGCGCGAACGAGGGCAGGCCGGATCCCCGTGACGGCTGAGATCGACTCCTGAGCGCGCGCGAACTCGGCGGCGACAAATGAAGGACGCGTCAGAGCGAAATTCGGGTGCGTCTGAGAGTGATTGCCGATTTCGTGGCCGGCTCGCGCCACCGCCCGAGCCACATCGGGAAGCCTCAGGCAGTTTTCACCGACGTGAAAAAAGGTCGCCGGAACGCTGTATCGGGCCAGTATGTCGAGGATAGCCGGGGTGTTTGGACTGGGACCATCGTCGAAAGTCAGGGCGATTGCCTTACGGCCGGGCTTGCCCCGCCAGAGGGAGGGAGCGAAGACGGACGATGAACGACCCCGGACAGCCCAAGCCATGGCCGATATCGCGGCTGCACCGGCGATCGCGGCCGGAACGGAACCCGACACTGGGGGAGTTTATCACGGTTTGGCCATTCCATTTTGCTAACCTGAATTTTTCTGCCTGGAATCCCGTCCATTCCGCCGGCAACCCGCACTGAACAGGAGAACCCGTACGGCCCCTCGACCTCAACGCGATCCTTCCGCCTCACAAGAGGAGGAGCTTTTCCGCTACATCAACCTGAAACTGGCAGCGCTCGGGCAACCGATCAGCCGGGGAACGGAAGATCCTTACTTTCTGGAGCTGGCCGGACCACTACTGCGGAATTACCACCAAAAGGATCAGCTTCTCGGAGACCGGCTTTGCGCGGCCGACAGCCGCGTTCAGGAGTTCCTGAATTCTTACCTGGCCGACGTCGCCCCGGAAGGAGCGCCACGTCTGCCGGCGAATTCGTTCGTTCTGGACCGGCCGGGGCTGGCGCGGGCGATGTCTTTGCCGGCGGGGGAGGATTACTTCTCGTCGCCGTATCTGAAGTCTTACCGGCTCGCTCAGGGCGTTCTGCATAACCCGAGAAGCGACCGCCGGACAACGAGGGGCATTTTTCATATCGTCGAGGGCGGTCTGCCTGTTCCCGCCGACAAGATTACCGTCCCCAAGATCGCCTTTGCGCGGCTGCTCAAGGCGGCATTGCAGCCGCCCGCCGACGTGCTGGCGCTGCCCCTGACCGCCAAGCAGAAGGAGCAGGCGAGATTCTTCGTCACGCTGCTGTTGCGCCCCGTAATCTGTCCCGCGACGGCCGAGGATCCGGCGAAAAGGATGGAGACGCGTTTCTTCGCGCCGGCGAGCCTCGTCAGCAATCTGGACTTCGTGGAAGGCATTTTCGGCAATGCGGGCGACCCGTATCTGCCGGAAAACGATGCGGCGCTCGACATCGAGGGGTGGAGCGGGCACACGGGGTGCGTGATTCTTGCCCCGCATCTGGCCGGCATCCGGAAGAAGGAGCTCGGGCTTCCGCACTTCGACGACGCGACCGAACTGCAACGGCGCGACGGCATGTGCTGGCGCGAGGAAGACGAGGCTTATAACGGCGGCGAGGCGTTCAAGGTCACGTGCCGGGACGAGCGCGGCGTGATCGTCACGATCATCGCCGATAACTATTACGGTTACTGCAAGAAAGAAGTCAAGACGCAGATCAGCTACGCCGCCAACCTCTTCGGATTGTGCGAAGAGGAGCATGCGGGCGGCGCCATCGCGTTTCCGGCGTACGTGCTGGGCCAGGAGTTTTACGCCGGACGCACGGTACTGACAAAAAAAGTGATCTTCGAGGAGGCCATGCAACTCCTCGGGGATCGCATCGAACTGAGACCCGAGCGCTATGCCGTGGACCG
>DASZUZ010000948.1:0-1863 GCA_035547415.1 Bryobacteraceae bacterium
CCTTCGCCGCGGCTGCTTACAACCTGGTCCGGATGCGCAATCTTCAGGCCGCAACCACATAAGGAGTAGTGTGTCCGGAGGCCGGAAAACAGGCCTTCGGACACACGGAAGTTCCCGGGCAACAATCACTTACGCACTTTCGCGCCGCTGAACTCGACCCTTCACCCGGCTTTGCACCGCAAAGTTGCCGCGGGGAGCCGTTTTTCAGCGACCTCTTAGGGACCAGTTGAAGTCAGCCGGACTCGCCGCGGTCACTTCTTTACCGGCAGGATCGTCGAGTTGCTCTGTGCCCCATTCTGGACGATCGCGAGTTGCAGATCGCCATCCGGAGCGTCATTCGGAACCTGGAAGTTAACCTGGTACAGCCCCACCAGGCCGGGCGTCAACCCGGCGAACAACACGGGTACGTTGTTCCCATTCAGCGTCAGCACCGGGGCATCGACCGGTCGCGACAACCGATCGAGCGGCGTGCCGGCTCCGGTGGCGACGGGATTATCGGTCTGTCCCAGGCCCGCCAGATAGAAAACAATAATTTCGCCGGGTTTTGCAGGGGCGGTTTCCGTAATCAGACTGGCGTCCAGGTGCTGCGCGATAATCTGGCCGCTTGCAAACGCGGCAATTCCCGGCGAAACGTCGGTGAGCTGAATCGTATCCGGCGTCGTCAGGGCTCCATTTGCATTCACCAGAACCTGATACTTCTTTCCGGCGCCCAGTTCGAACGGAACCTGAGCATTGATCTGGCCCGGACTCGCGAAGTAAAGCGGGGCCTGTATGCCGCCGATGATGACGGATGTTCCGCCGAGCGAAGTGGGAAGCGGAATGGTCGACGCGGCAAGAGTCTGGCCGCCGAGATTCGCGCCGTAGATCTGGACGATGTTGCCAGGTCCCAGCGCCCCACCGATGAGCGGGTCGAAGACGTGCAGTGTTCCATGCGGTGTCAGCACGGGGGCATTGTTCGGACTTACCTGTCCCGTGATCCGGGCTGTCGCGGCAGGTAGCCCCGACTTCGTTGCCCGCGCCGAGATCGTCATCTGAGAGGAGGCCGATCGTGGCGTCCATGTGCCCGAGTAGATGCCGGAGGAACGGTCCGCCATGGTCAGAGGAAGCGGTGGGTCGCCGTTCGAGAACGTCGCTACGACCTGACCGTCGGGGACGGCGATGCCGCAGTCATTGAAGAGCTGTATCGATAGCGGTGTCGGCCAGGCTACCGGCTGCGCGAAGTTGTTTACCAGGCCGGTCTGCGTGGGTACCAGCATCGTGGGCGTACAGGCGGGCGCGGCGTGCGATATCAGCCTGGGGGCCGCAACCTGTGGGGTCGTGCCAGGTTGGGGTTGGACAATCAGAGTGACGTTGACGGTTCGGACCGCCGCGCTTGAAAACGCAAAACTGACGCCGCCCTGATACACGCCCGGCGGAAGGTTTGCCAGATTCACCGAGATGTTCGATTGGGCCGGCAGTGAAGCGGACGTAGATCCCGTTGCCGGGCTCACCGACAGCCAAGCCTGTCCGTCACTGGTCGCAGCCGATGCCTGGTACAGGACTGAATTCGTCGAACTGGCAAAAACGGTGACCGCCTGCGGGGGCAGGGAACTGGCGCCACTGGCCGAAATGAATACCAGGCCGGCGGGTTGAGGATCCGGCCGGGCGGGTTCGGTTGCGGGGACAACGTTTAATACCACTTCGAAATCCTGCGGCGAGTTGACGACATCGCCGGAAGTGACCCGAATCGTTCCGTAGTACGCGCCGGGCGCCAAAGCGGCAGCCGCGCCGGCGTCGATGGAGAAGTTCACGGAACCGGGCGCCGCGCCTGTCGAAGATCCGTTGGCCGATCCGAGCACGAGCCAGTTCGCTCCGGGAGCAACG
>DASZUZ010000949.1:0-4839 GCA_035547415.1 Bryobacteraceae bacterium
GTTTCATTTCCGCCAGCATGGCGGGTCCGTGGCGCCAGAGCGCCGACATCATCGTGATGCCGTTATAGGGTCCGGCCATTTTCGAAAGGTCCGGTCCCGGGCCCGAGCCCGAATGGCAGCGGGCGCACTGTTTTGCCGTGAACAGGCGCTTGCCGCGCGATGCGCTTCCCATGGTTTCAAAGAACTGCTTCGCCCACGAATAGCTGAGCAACTCGCGCATCTCATCCGGTTCGATACGCGGGGGCTGCAGGTGGAGGAAAGAGGCGTGATTCCACATGGCCGCCGCCTCGGCGGTGAGGGTGAGCGGCGAGGGTGACGGCTCCCCTGATTTGTGGCAGGCGCCGCAGCCTTTCGACTCGAACAGCCGGGCGCCGTTTTCCCCGGCTGTGATGCGAAACTCGGGTGACACTTTTCCGGCCGCGGAAGTATTCCGAAGATAGACCAGAAGATCCGTCATGTCCTGCGGCGTGAGGGCGGGCCAGGGGATCTTCCGCTTCGACAATTCGTTCCACATGTCGGGCGAGTGATTCCACATCGCGCTGACGATCATCACGGGGTGGCCGAGGCTCTGCCACTGGCTGACGGGCCGCGCCTGCGGGTTGGGTGAGGTGGTGAGTCCGTGGCAGTTCTCGCAGGAACGGTCTTTGAACAGCCTCTTTCCCCGACCCGCATCGCCGCGCATTTCGAAATACCGGGCGGAATAGAAGGCGGCAAAGAGATCCGCGGCCGCCTGCTCGTCGATGTCGCCCACTTTGACGGATCGCTCTTTGATTGCGCTCCACATGGTGGGCGCGTGATTCCACATCGTGCTGACGAGTTCGGCCGGCGTGTAGGCGCGGTCGAGAACGCGCCCGAGATCCGGCGCCGTGCGCCCGCCCATCCCTTTGAGCTGGTGACACTGCACGCATCCCTGGGAGACAAACAACTGATTGCCGCGGCCGGAGTCCATGGAAAAAGTCGCGGCGCTCAGCGCAGCGACCGGAACCAGAGCCGATAACAGAAGAAATCTCATCGCGAGAACCTCAGTCCGGTGGTAAGAAGATGCGCCCGGAATGCCTCGTACATGTAGAAAGGCTCGCCAAATCCGTAATAGCGCCACTCAGCGAAAACGCTGATGTTTCTGGCAATCGGGACCGTCACTTTCGCGACCGGCTGATAGTAATTCGTGGGCCGGCTTCCGGACGTGAGCACGGCCGATCCGCCCGCCGCCAGATGAGCCTCATGATAGCTCAGATTGAAAAAGCCCGAGATCGTGTGGCAGTACTCGGTGTAGACGGAGTCGGTGGCCGCCAGTAATTGCGGAACCAGGTAGCTGATGCGGGAATGGTACCCGCAGTGCGACCAGGACGCTTCGGCATCGTACTTCTTCCCCGAAGGGTTCCAACTCACGGCGAGCGTCTCATTGTGAACCAGAAACTTGTAGGACGAATCGACGACCGGGTTGCGATTGCTCAGGATGTTGTAATCCGCGGACACGTGCCATGAGTTCAGCAGCGCGTACTTCGCGATGCCGCGAACTTTCGTGTAGTTATACAGGCTGGTGCGGAAGTAGACGCCACCGCTTGAACCCCCTTCGACTTCGCCGGTGAGCGAAAATTTCTGACCGGGCCTCCAGGTGACAGCGCCCATTCCGACCTGCCGCCTGATTTTTTCCCGGTTGACGGTGGGAAGCCCTTCGAGCGGAAGCACCGCGTCCCGCGCGTCGCCCCAGACGTACCGGTATCCACCCCGCAGCACGATGCTCCGGTTGAGATCGAAGATGATATTCGTCTCCGCCTGGCTGAAGTTTGTCGCGAGAGCCGACTGCAGTTGATTCGCGATGAACGCCGAGGAGGCGGTCGCTGTGATGCTGTCCGCCTGATTCGCCGAGCCTGCATTGTGCAGCCGGTCGGTTAGCCAGGATTGCACGATCCGGACGCGATTGATCGGGCGGATCTCCCAGCCGACATTGGCGGTCGTGTGCGGCAGTTTCGCCGCCGCCGTGACCAGATATTGCTCGCTGTTGTAGAACAGCAGTTGCGAGGGCAGGAAGAAGGAGCCGTTGTTGTATTGCTGATAATTCACATCGTTGTGGGGCTCGCTGTAGAGGAAATGCCCGTAGACGTCGAGCCACGAGAACGGCGTGACCGTCAGGATGACCTTCGTGAATGTGCCCGCCCCGCGGATCCCGTAGGCCTGCTGCAACCCGGCCAGGCCGAGAGTCTGTCCCAGCACCGGATTGATGTTGTTGCCGGGATTGGGCGCCGCCGTCGTCGAGGTGTAGGTGTTCTGGTCCGTCCGGAAGGTGGTGCCGCCCTCTTCGAGTGTCAGATGGAAACGATGCCCGGTGAAGCGAACGCCGCCACGGTAAAGATCGGTGGAGTCGCGCAGGGCGGAGGGAACGGCGAACTCGTCACTGTTGCTCTGGAAGACGGTGACGCCCGAACCGGAACTGGAGTCGCGATCGTAAGCCACATAGGGCGTGATCATGCGGGTGGGCAGCATATCCAGCGTGAAACTGCCGAGGGTTCGGCGCGTATCGAAAGACTGTTCGTTGAGAGCAATGCCGCGCGAGAGCAGAGGATCCGCGAAAGAAGGCAGGTTGTTGAAGTAGGCGACTCTCCGGAAGTCAGCATTGAACTCATAGACGGCCTGCTTGTCGGCGAAGACGTGAAGGCTCTCGTAAGGGTCGTCACCCCAGTTATAAGCGCGTATGCGTAACCGGTCGAAATAGCGGCGCTTCGGATCGTGGATCGAGATATCGGTCCCGATGAGTTTCGGGCCGGCGCCCAGATTGACGATGCTGCGATAGGTGGGGAAGCTTCCGCCCGGACCGAACAGCCAGCGGTTGCCGATCTCGAGATCGCCGGTCAGCCACGATTCAGAAGAGGGCGCAGGCGATGGCGCGGGAGCCGGGGCCTGCTGGGCCGCGAGCGGGAGCGCAAAGGCAAGCGAGCACACGAACTTCATCGGAGTAAGTTCCTGTCGACGTAACTGCCGTGTACCTTCTGGTGGCAGATGGTGCAGTTCTGAAAGCGGGGCGACCGCAGATCGTGAAACGCCGGAGGCACGACGCCCGCCGAAGCATTGCTCGTGAGACCCGGCAGGTTCGCATGGCATTCCAGACAGACGAGCCGGACTTCGTGGCGCGCGAGCATCCGGGGATTCGACGATCCGTGCGCTTCATGGCAGGCGCCGCATCCCTCAAAGCGAAGCGGCGCGTGTTCGAACGTGAAAGGACCGCGCTTGTCGCCGTGACAGCGGAAGCAGGAGGGCTCGCTCGCGGCGAACGTCTGGCTCATGACCGGACGCACGGACCCATGCGGATTGTGGCAGTCCACGCAGGTCATGGCATTTTCGGGAACCTTATGGCGGTACGGCTTCTGAAACTGCGCCATGACGTTCAGGTGGCACCCGGAGCAGAGCTGGTTGACCTGCTCCTGCGTCCTCGCCACGAGGCCGAGCGGGCCATTCGCGTGAATCTTGTGACAGGTCACGCAGGAGATCGAATCCTTCATGTGGCTGCTCTGAATCCGCCCCGCGTGCGTCGGCTGATTGAGGTGGCAACTCAGACAGATTTTGTCCGTCTGAACGGCGGTAAGGCGCGCCGGGTTCCGGATATCCGCTGGCGAGACGGACTGCATGTGTTTCGCGCCGGCTCCGTGACACGCTTCGCAGCCGTACCCTTTCCAGCCCTGGCGCGCGCTGTCCTGCAGCAGTTTGTGCGGACTCTGCTCGAAGTTGTCGTAGATATCTTCGTGACACCCCTGACAGGTATCCGCGCCGGCGTATTCCGGCCCGAATTTCTTCTCGCTCCTCGCCAGCGGCGTCAAAAGGAACAGCGCCGCGACAGCCATTCCGAGGCAGCCGCGGCGCACGGCTTCAGTACTGGGCATGCACGGAACCCACCGAGAACTGCGCATTTCCCGAATGACATACGGTGCAGCTTTCGCCGAGCGAATCCGTGTTCGCAAGGGCGTGCGCGGAACTCGGCTTGTCCGCGTGACAGCCGGTGCATGCGGCGGTGATGGGCGGAGCCGGATTGATGAATCCCTGTGGCGTCGTTACCGGATTCATTGTCAGGGGCAACTTCTGTTCGCTGCCGCCGGTATGGCACATGGAACAGTTACGCGTGTCGCCGGGCGAGCCGGTCGGACTCATGGCGGGGAAGCGGACGTCCGAGAAGTCATTGTGGCTTCCGCCGAATCCCACCACGGTGTAACCGCTGCCCAGAGCGGGGAGATTATCGCCCGTGTGGATCCGGTGGACGAGCAGGTTGAAGTTGACCCCCTGCGGCGGCAGCGCTTTGTCCGCCGGATTCATCGCGTTGACACGAACCGCTGCATCCGTGTTGGAGGGGTTGTGGCAGAGGACGCAGTATTCCGTCTGATTCCGCAGTCCCCCATGAATCGTTGTGAACTCGAAATGGCAGCGCTGGCAGTTCGCCGTCGCGACTACGGCGCGCCGAGCCATGACGGGCGATCCGTCCACGGAGAAATACATGACCTGATTCTTTGCGCCGTAAGAGACTGACATCTGGGTCGTGGTTCCCGGGAGCAGCGTCTCACTGCGCCGCGCTTCCACGCCGATCGCGTAAGTGCCCGTTGCGGTTGCGGGAACGGCGTGTTTAAAGGAATACGTACAAGCGCCATCCTGGCCGCAGGTGGAAGCGGTCACAGCGCTTTCGCTCACATAGCCGGGCGTCGTGACATCGCTGCCGAAGCTGGTGTAGCCGTAATCCGTAGTCGGCCCGGCCATTGTGAATGACAGGTTACTCAGCTTCGAAGGCGCC
This sequence comes from Bryobacteraceae bacterium, assembly GCA_035547415.1. Lineage (GTDB taxonomy): Bacteria > Acidobacteriota > Terriglobia > Bryobacterales > Bryobacteraceae > BOG-234. Next base: position 4,772 of record DASZUZ010000949.1, read on the forward strand.
AGAGGGGCCCCACTCTTATCGAGAAGCGAGAACGTGACAACGGGCTTCTGTCCGGCCATGCCGCTGTC
>DASZUZ010000950.1:0-5917 GCA_035547415.1 Bryobacteraceae bacterium
TCCTGGGCTTCTATCTCACTTGCGGCGTGATCGCGGCAATCGTCCATATGTTCTTCAACTACGATTCGGCCATCCCGACCGTGGGAGCAAGCGGAGCCATCGCCGGCGTCATGGGCGCCTATCTGATCAAATTCCCCCGCGCCTACATCCACACGCTCGTCTTCGTCTTTGTATTCATCACGACAGTGGACATCCCGGCCGTGGCTATTCTGCTGTACTGGTTCGTGATGCAGTTGTTCAGCGGCTACGGATCCATTGCGCATACGCACGTCAGCGACGCGGGCGTCGCCTGGTTCGCGCACATCGGAGGATTTGTCGGCGGCATGATCCTCATCAACGTCATGGGCACCCGCACGCGCTATTTCCCCCGCCGCCGCGACATCTACTGGTAAACACATGATCGATCTCATCGCTATCGCCGCCCACCCGGACGACGTGGAACAGACCTGCGGCGGCACGCTGCTGAAGATGGCCGATGCCGGATATCGCACCGGCGTCATCGACCTGACCGCCGGCGACATGGGCACGCGCGGAACCCCGGAAATCCGCATCGAAGAGTCGCGCGAAGCCGCGCGGATCCTCAAGGTTTCCCACCGCGAGAACCTGCACTTTCCCGACGCGCGCCTCGAAAATTCCATGGCCGGACGCATGACGCTGGCCCACCGGATCCGCGAACTCCGCCCCCGGACCGTCATTCTGCCTTACTGGCAGGGCCGCCATCCGGACCACTACCGCGCCTCCGAAATCGGCTACGAGGCCTGCTTCCTCGCCGGCCTCCGGAAGATCGATCAGTACACCGAACCGCACCGGCCGAGCAAGATCATCTACTCGTCCATCTACGCCAACGTCCAGCCTTCTTTCGTCGTGGACATCACGCCGCACTTCGAGCGCCGCATGGAATCGCTGCTCGCCTACCGCTCGCAATACGGTGAAACCACGGAAGGCTCCACGCTTTTTCCCGATGAACAGGAGATTCGCGAAAGGCTGGCAGCCATGGCGCGCTTCTACGGAAATCTCATCGGTGTGAAGTACGGCGAACCGTTCGTCGTGAAGGAAACCATGCGCGTGGACGACGTGATCTCCCTGCCGGTAAAGAGTCTCTGACAAGATCGTCGTAGACAATGTAACGGTGAGCGAACTACGTTGGCATCCGTTGCTGCGCGAGTGGGTTGGCGTGGCCGCCAAACGCCAGAACCGGCCGCAGATGCCGCAGGACTGGTGCCCTTTCTGCCCGGGATCGGGACAGGTCCCCGATCGGTACGACACGCTGCTGTATCCGAACGATTTCGCGGCTCTCAGCAAGGAATATCCGCCCTTCGAAGACAACCCCGGGCTCTTCCATTCGACCGGAGCCCGCGGCGTCTGCGACGTCGTCATCTATCACCCGAACCACAATCTGACGCCGGCGCAGATGCCGGCCGAGCACTGGCGGAAAGTGGTCGATCTCTGGTGCTCCCGGACCGAACAGCTGTTCGCGGATCCCGAAATCGCTTACGTCTACATCTTCGAAAACACCGGCGTTGCGATGGGCGTAACGATGCCGCATCCGCACGGCCAGATCTATGCCCTGCCCTTCATCCCGCCACTGGTGGAGCGCGAATTCGTCTCCGCCAGCGAATACTTCGCGACGGAAAACGAGTGCCTCTACTGCCGCTTGCTGCAGGGGGAACTCTCGGCGGGCGCCCGCATCGCACTCGAAACTCCCGGCTTCGTTGCCTTCGTGCCTTTCCATGCGAAATGGCCCGGCGAGATGCAGATCTGCCCGCGGCGGCATTTCGGAGCGCTGACGGATTTGACTGACGCGGAACGAACGGAACTCGCCCGGATCATCAAAGCCGTGCGCATGAAGTACGACAACCTCTGGGGCTTCCCGATTCCGTTGATGATGATGCTCCGCCAGAGAGCTGTCCGCGGCGAACACCAATGGTTCCACTTTCACGTGGAGTTCTGCCCCATCCAGCGCAGCCCGACGAAGCTCAAATACCTGGCTGGCGTGGAAAGCGGTACCGGAACCTTCCTCAACGACACTCTCGCGGAAGAGAAGGCGGCCGAATTCCGCGCGACCGAGCCGCTGGAGTTCTGAACCGCACGCGGTCGTCCCCAGGACCTATGGATTCTATTGCAGCCCCCAACCGGGCCGCTTAGAATATCTTTATGGAAGCAGGAGCAATTGGGCAGCGCTCGACGGGAAGCCACTCGATGGCAGTCTCCCCGAACGCTTCCACTACGGATCTGCAGCCTGTCTCTTTCGCGGCGTATCGTTCCATGCTTCGCCTGGCGAACGGTGACGACACCGAATTCGCTTTGAGCACTGGGAACCGGATCATGCCGTGCAACCCTCGCAAAGTCCAACGGGCGCTGCTTCGGCAGAGCCTCCGGAAACTGTCGGCGGAATTCTGCCGGCTCCACGCCCAGGCGCAATCCGGACCGGCGCAAAAGATAAAATTCACGCTCCAAGTCCTGCGGATCAGAATTCAGTTGGCGCTGCACACCGTGGCGCCGCACCGCATCGATCTCGAGCCACTTCTGGCCGACCTCGAAAGCCTCGCTGGCGCCGCGCCCGGAATGAACCAGGCTCGTTTGCGCTGCCAATAACAGCGCCGGAATCCGGCGACCGGCCGATATAATATATCTGAGTGCGATCCCGTATAGTCCTTTGCATGCTCGCGGCTCTGACCGTGCGCGCGGACGTGCGTGATTGCGCCTGTGACCTGAAGGCCCCGGATGTCGCAGCGGTCAGAAGCTGTAGTCTGTGCGTCGAGGCCGAAAAGTATCCCGCCGATCAGCCGGTCTTTCTCGTTAAAAATAAGGACCCCAACAAGCCCAACCGGTGGCTCGCCCTGCCGCGCGGCATGTACGACGGGCCGAATCCTTTAGCGCGAATGTCGCCGGCCGAGCGTCTTGCGCTCTGGACCGCCGCCATCGGCAAAGCGAGAGAACTCTGGGGCGACTCCTGGGCAATTGCGATGAACGGGGATATCGCCCGGAGGCAGTGTCACGCTCACGTCCATATCGGCAAGCTGCTGGATGGCAAGGAAACAGAAACAGGATTTTATGTGGATGGCCCTGCCGGGTTACCCGCCATCTCCGATGGAACGGGACTCTGGTTTCACCCGGAAGGGAACCGGCTGCATGTCCATACAGGCGAGCAAATCAACGAAACGGTTTTGATGAGATAACCCATGGAGTTACTGGAAATTCAAAAACTGCCGACGGCAGAAAACTCCGCCATACACCTGCATCCCAGCGACAACGTCGCCATAGCCCGCGTGCCTGTCGCGCCGGGCCAGACGCTTCGCGTCGAGGGCAACGAGTTTCAGGTGAAAAGCAATGTTCCGGCGGGACACAAGATTGCCCTGATGCGCATCAATCCGGGCGAATACATTTATCGATACGGTCAGCGCATCGGCCGCGCCAGCCGCCCGATTGAAGCCGGCGAGCACATCCACACTCATAACGTCGCGTTCGAGGAAATCGAATTCGCTTACGAGTACCCGGAAAATGAGGTGCCCTTCCCTCCCGCTCCGAAGGACATGCCCACCTTCATGGGCTACGTTCGCGAAGACGGTCGTGTCGGCACGCGCAATTACATCGCCGTCGTGGCCGCCAGTAACTGCGCGGCGCACACCTCGGAACTGATTGCGCAGAGCTTCCTCGAGGAAAAGCTCCCTTCGAACATCGACGGCGTTGTGGCGTTCCCGCACGGCGAGGGCTGCGGAATGTCCATCGGCCCGGATACCCGGCAATTGCAGCGCACGCTCTCGGGCGTGCTCGCGCATCCGAACGTCGCGGCGGCGGTCGTCCTCGGCCTCGGCTGCGAAGTCAATCAGATCGATCACTATCTGGGACCGAACGCGCCGCGATCCACCCGTCTGGTCGGCATGACGTTGCAGGGCAGCGGCGGAACGCGCGGCGCAAAAGAAGCCGCGCGCCGGGAAATCCGGGCGCTGCTGGAACAGTGCGCGGAGGAAAAGCGCACCGAAGCGCCCGCCTCGAAGATCATCCTCGGCCTGAACTGCGGCGGCTCCGATTCGTTCTCCGGCATCACCGCCAACCCGGCCCTGGGCGTTGCGTCCGACATGCTCGCGATGCTCGGCGGCTCCACCGTTCTGGCGGAAACCACCGAGATCTTCGGCGCGGAACACCTCCTGGTCCGTCGCGCCCGCAACCGTGAAGTCGCCGATAAACTTCTGGGCTTCGTGCGCGGCTACAAGAAGTACCTGAACCAGTTCGGCGGCAGCTTCGACGACAACCCGTCGCCCGGCAACAAAGAAGGCGGCCTGACGAACATTCTCGAAAAATCGCTCGGCGCCGTTGCGAAGGCCGGAAGTTCCACCCTGACCGATGCGATCGACTACGCCGAGCGCATCACCGTTCCCGGGTTCAACTTCATGAACACCCCCGGTTACGATCCCGCGTCGCTCGCGGGTCTGGCCGCCGGCGGCTGCAACATGATCGTCTTCACCACCGGACGCGGCAGCGCGATCGGATTCCCCACCGTACCGGTCATCAAGGTGGCGAGCAACAGCAATACCTTCCGCCGCATGCCGGACAACATGGATATCAACGCCGGCGCGATCGCCGACGGCGACAGGACCGTCCAGGCGGTTGGCCGCGAAATCTTCGACATGATCCTGCGCGTCGCTTCCGGCGAGAAAACCAAAGCGGAAATCCTGGGCCACCAGGAGTTCGTGCCGTGGCGCATCGGACCGGTGATGTAGCGATGTTCAGAAGACTCCTCCTTATTCTGGGGGCCGCAACAGCCCTGATCGCGCAGGCGCCCGCCCCGAAGAAAGCATCCGCGCTGGACAAGGCGACGCTCGAAGTCTGGCTGCGGCACCTCTTCGTCTGGCCCGCGCCCATTCAGGTGACGATCAACGATCCGAAGCCCGGACCGATGTCCGACTTCTATTCGGTTCAGATCCGCGGTACCAGCGGCCCCCAGATGCAGGAGGAGACCTTCTACGTATCGAAAGACGGCCAGAAGATCATCCGCGGCTCCGTTTACGACATCAATCAGAATCCGTTCAAGCCGGAACTGGACAAACTGAAAACCGAGATGCGCCCCAGCTTCGGCACGCCCGGAGCCCCGGTCGTCATTGCGGAGTTCAGCGATTTTGAATGTCCCTTCTGCAGGGAAGAAGCGAAAACGCTGCGGGACAACATTCTCAAGACGTATCCGAAGGAAGTCCGCGTTTATTTCTTCGACTTCCCGCTCGAACAGCTGCATCCGTGGGCCAAATCCGCGGCCATCGCGGGCCGTTGTGTCTTCCGGCAAAGCGCGTCGGCCTTCTGGGACTATCACGACTGGATGTTCGACCATCAGGCCGATGTCACCGCCGACAACCTGAAATCGAAAGTCGTCGATTTCGCGAAGATGAAGCATCTGGATGACGCGCAGCTGAATTCCTGCATGGATACGAAAGCAACGGAAGGCGACGTGAACCAGACCCTGGAGTTGGGCCATTCTCTCGGCGTGAATCAGACGCCCACGATTTTCGTGAATGGTCGCCGCCTGGCCGGAAGCATGAGCTGGAACGATCTCAAGCTGGTCATCGATTACGAGATCGGCTACCAGAAGATCGCGAAGAACGCGGGCGAGGACTGCGGTTGCGACGTGCGGCTGCCCATGCCCGGCGTCCAGAGTCCAGCCACTTCCACCCTGCACAAATAAATGCGACGCAGATTCTGGCTTCTCACCGTTTTTGCCGCCATCGCCGCGGCTGCCACCAACGGCGGCGGCTCGTTCGATCCGGAGCGCTATCTCGACCACATCAAATTCCTGGCCTCGCCGGAGATGCGCGGCCGCGCTTCCGGATCGCCGGAACTGGAGAAAGCCGCCCAATACATCGCCGGCCAGTTCCACTCCGATGGATTGCAGTCGCCTCCGGGAGCCCGGAATTATTTGCAGCCCTTT
>DASZUZ010000951.1:0-6597 GCA_035547415.1 Bryobacteraceae bacterium
GCGAAAGCCAACGGTCTGACCGTGCGGCGAGCCATGATCGAGGACGACTCCGCGCAGCCTCGCAGCGTCGACGCGGTCTTCGTGTGGAACTGCTTCGAACAGTTGCAGAACCCCGGGCCTGCGCTCGAGGCCATTCATCGCACGCTGCGACGCCATGGTCTGCTGGTGATCCGCGTCCCGAACGCCCTGTTCTATCGCCGGAGGCGCTCGGATACGGCGGCGCTCGCGTGGAACAACCTGCTCGGTTTCCCGTATCTCTACGGGTACACGGCGGACCACGTATCTCGACTTGCCCGCCGTTGGGGTTTCGAATACGTTCGCGGCTTCGATTCCGAACTGGTCACGATGCCGTTTCCCGACCGGACCGCGCGCATCGCGGAGGAACAGAAGTCGATCAGCGAACAGGTCGGCGCGTGGAGCATAGCCACCACGGCGCGTTCGGGCCGCCTGACGGGCCCCTGGATCGAGATGGTTTACCGCAAAATAGACGGCCCGGCGCCGCTGCATCGGACGCCGCCGGATCTTCATTTCCTGCCACGGGCCGCCTGACGCATTACACTGGCGATGGATGCGGGTCAACATCGCGGAGAAGTTCAGCCTGTTTTCCGAACACTGGCGGCCGAAGGTCATCGCGCGGCTGAACGGTCAGGAAGTCAAGCTCATCAAGGTGAAAGGCGTCTTCCCGTGGCATCGTCATGAGCGGGAAGACGAGATGTTTCTGGTGTGGCGCGGCGTGTTTCGCGTGGAGTTCCGCGATCGCGTGGTCTCTCTGAACCCGGGCGAACTGATCGTCGTGCCCGCCGGAATCGAACACCGGACCGCTGCCGATGACGAAGCGGAGGTCATCTGCTTCGAGCCCGCGGGCGTGCTCAATACGGGCAACGTGGTGGACGGCACATTCACGGCGCCCATGGGCGAGCAAATCTGATCGCGATTACCTGCGTAAATCAGGTACGCGCTTCGATGGGCTATGGCGCATTGACGCTCCATTCCGTACCATGCGAACGCAGGCACTCGTCAGAATGCCTGGCCAATCACTCAGGACTCATACTATGTGGGAAACCCGTAAACAGTCAGCTTTTCCCCGGCAGGCGCCCATGCCCCCGCAGGCGCCCGAACCCCGCAGCGAACCCGCGTTCACCCGGCAGGTGAATGTTCCTCAGCAGGCGACCGCGCGCCTCGGATCCACGATCTCCATCCGCGGCCGCATCGTCAGCAAAGAAGACCTGTACATCGACGGCAATTTCCAGGGTTCACTCGAACTTCCGGGCTGCCGCCTGACTGTCGGACCGAACGGCCGCGTGGCCGCGAACGCCAACGCGCGCGAGGTCATCGTACTCGGACAAATGAATGGAAACGTGGATGGAGCCGATAAGGTGTCGGTGAGAAACACCGGCACGCTGATCGGCGATATCAGCACCGCGGGCGTGGTGATCGAAGACGAAGCCTACTTCAAGGGCAAGATCGACATCGTCACGCATGAGTCGGTCGCCGCGCTCGAGCCTGTGGCAAAGCCCGAGCCGGTAGCGGTCTCGGACGCGGCCGACTAAACGATATAGTGGTCATCGCGCTATGCGATGGGCACTGATTCTTCTGCTCGCGGCGGCTTCTTCCTGCTTCGCCGCCTCCGAGCGCGACGTCGCCGAATGGGCGATTCGCCACGGAGGCCGAGTGATCCTCAACGGAGAACGCCGCTCGCGATCGCAGCTTTCGGAACTCCCCACTGGCGATTATCGGGTCACTGGCATCGATCTGATGGGCACGACCATCGATCCGAAGGAACTCGCCACCGTCTCCGGCCTCTCCGATCTGCATGAGCTTTACCTGCCCGGCGCGAGCTGGACGCCCGGAGCGGGCAGTAAGCTGGACGAGAATGCGTCCCTGAAGTATCTGGCGGGCCTGAAGACGCTGGAGCGCCTCGAGTTCTCCCTGCACTTCCTGCCGTACTTCAACGTCAGCGACAAAGGTCTCGCCGAAATCGCCTCGTTAACGCAGCTCAAAGAGTTCCGCTGCGCCCAGTGCCGCATCGAGAAGCAGGGCCTCGCGCCTTTCGTCAACCTGCGCTCGCTGGATCTCAGCTATTCGGCGTTCGGCGATGCGGGGATGCCGAGTCTCGAAGGCATGCACGATCTGCGGCGCCTCTATCTGCGCGACACTCTCGTGACCGATGAAGGACTGAAGCATATCGCCGGCCTCACGAAGCTGGAAGAACTGGACCTCTACGGCACGAAAGTCACCGATGCGGGTATCGCATTGCTGAAGAACATGACCGAGATGCGGAAACTGATCCTCCTCGGAGCGCCGGTCACAGACGAAAGCGCGAAAGTTTTCGCGGGCATGCCGAAGCTGCGGGAACTCAATGTTTACCGCAGTCATATCACGAATACAGGCCTCGGTGAGATGTCCGGGTTGAAGCAGCTCACCGCGCTTGACCTGCGGTACACTCGGGTGTCGGCGACGGGCGTGAACGCATTCCATGCGGCCGTGCCGGGCTGCGAGATCGAATTTGCCGGCATCGGCGTGTCGAGCGCGGAGAAACCCGTCACGAAGCCCGCGGGCACGAGCGAGAAAGCGATCCTCGAATGGGCGCGCTCGATTGGCGGGAGGGGTGACGCCGCCGCGATATCGCTGTCGGCGACTCATGTGAGCGACGCTCAGCTGGCGTACCTGGCTCCTCTCGCTTCTCTCGAACGGCTGGACCTGCAGGCGACGGAGATTGGCGACCAGGGACTGGATCAGATCGGCCGCCTGCGTACGCTCAAGGAATTGAACCTGAGCAACACGACGGTAGCCGATGCGGGCCTCGCGCATCTCGCCGGGCTCGCGAATCTCCGGCTCCTGCGGTTGCGGAACACGCTCGTGACGGGCCAGATGCCCGCGTTCGCGGATTTGGCGGATCTCGATCTCGGCGGCTCACCCGTCAACGACACGGGACTCGAACGGATCGCGAAGATTCCGACGATCGAACGCCTTTCGCTGGCCGACACCGAAGTGAAGGACGCCGGGATGCAGAGTCTGAAGCAGTTGCCGAACCTGAAGTCGCTGAATCTGAACGGCGCCGATATCGGCGACGCGGGACTGCAGCAGATCGGAGGGCTCTCGGGCCTGCGGGAACTGGATCTCAAGTACGCGCGCTTCACAGATAAGGGTTTCGACGCGCTGAAACCGCTCTCGAACCTCGAACGGCTGCAAATCGTTCGCACGCGCGCCGGGGCCGCGGCGATCGCCACAATCGCCGCTTTGACGAATATGACTTCGCTGAATCTGGATTACACATCGGTGGATGACAACAGCTTCACGCTTCTGAAGACGCTCTCCCGGCTCCGCGAGCTGTCACTCGATTCGGCGAACATCGGCGACGCCTCGGTCGACACTATCACGTCGTTCAAAGCATTGAAGAAGCTGAATCTCTATCACACGCAGATCACGCAGACAGGCGTGGACCGCATCAAATCCGCGCTGCCGGAGTGCGAAATTCAGTGGGAGCGGGACGCCACCATGCCCAGCCGGAGGCGGACATGACTCCGGTCCTGACGGTCCTTCTGCTGGCTGCGGCCGTTCCGCCCTCTTCCTGGATTACCGATGCGGGCGGCGTGTTCCAGCGCGGCACGGACGGAAAGATTACGGCCGTGGATCTTCGCGCAAGCTGGGTCACCGATTCCGACATGCCGCAACTCGCCCGCATGCCGGACGTGAAGAAACTGGATCTCTCGCTGACGCGCCTCTCGGATCGGGGTCTGCGCGCGCTGCGCCCCGCTCCCGGCATCGAAGAACTGAACCTGTCTTTCGCGGAGCAGATCGGCGATGAGGGAGCCTCGGCGATCCGCAACTGGAAGCGGCTGACGCGCCTGAACCTGCGCGGCACGAAGATCACGGACGCCACGCTCGAAATGCTCGCCGGGGTAACGTCGCTCCGGTCGCTGGACATTGGCTACGCCCAATTGACGGACGTCGGGCTGAACAATCTGACCTCGCTGACAAACCTTCGCGAACTCTCGATGGGAGGGAACAAGCTGACCGACAACGGACTCGAGTTCCTGCGGCAGTTACCGCAGATCGCCTATCTGGATCTCGCGGGGACACAGCGGACCGACTCGGGCTTGTGGTCGATCACGATTTCGGATCCCGGACTGGAGGCGATCGCGAGCGTGTCGGACTTAAGGGAACTGCACATCGGCGGAACAGCGCTGTCCGCGAACGGGCTGAAGAAACTGGCGGCGCTTTCGAAGCTGGAGCGGCTGAGCTTACAGGGCTGCAAGCGGATCGGTCACGATGCGGAGCCGGTTCTGGCTGGATTTACGAATCTGCGCTGGCTCGACGTTCACGATACGGGCCTTTCTCAGGAAGACATCGGGGCGCTGCAAAAAGCGTTGCCCCGATGTCAGATCCTGAAGTAAGTTCCGTTACAACCGGCAGATCAGCAGTTCGCGTTCGTAGACGATCTCGGGCGGCAGGTGGTCGTGCAGATCGATGAACAGTTCTTCGTGGCTGACCACTTCCGTGCGCCACGCGTTGCGGTCGAACGACTGGAGTTCCTCGAACCGGTCTCTCGGAAAATCGAGACCTGTCCACTCGATGTCTTCGTAGCGAGGCATCCAGCCAATGGGCGTTTCGCGGCCAATGGCGCGGCCGCGCGCGCGGTCCATGATCCACTTGAGGACGCGCATGTTCTCGCGGAAGCCCGGCCAGATGAACTGCCCGTTCTGATCTTTCCGGAACCAGTTCACGTGGAAGATGCGAGGGGTCTCGGTCAATCGCCGCTGGACCTTCAGCCAGTGTCGGAAGTAGTCGCCCATGTGATAGCCGCAGAACGGCAGCATCGCCATGGGATCCCGGCGTACTTTACCGACAGCGCCTGTCGCTGCCGCCGTTGTTTCCGAGCCCATGGTGGCGCCCGCGTACACGCCGGCGCTCCAGTTGAATGCCTGATAGACGAGCGGTATGGTGGAAGCCCGGCGCCCGCCGAAGATGATGGCGCTGATGGGTACGCCTTCCGGCGATTCCCAGTCGGGATCGATCGTGGGACACTGCGACGCCGGGGCCGTGAAGCGCGAATTCGGATGCGCCGCTTTGGCTCCCGTTTCTTTCGCGATGGCCGGAGTCCATTTGCGGCCCTGCCAGTCGAGGCATTCGGCCGGGGGTTCGGCGGTCATGCCTTCCCACCACACGCCGCCTTCGGGCGTAAGAGCCACGTTCGTGAAAATGGAGTTGCGCGACAGCGTTGCCATCGCGTTCGGATTGGTCTTTGCCGACGTGCCCGGCGCGACGCCGAAGAAACCCGCTTCGGGGTTGATGGCGCGCAGGCGGCCGTTCTCGTCCGGCTTGATCCAGGCGATATCGTCGCCGACGGTCCAGACCTTCCAGCCCTCGAAGCCTTCGGGGGGCACGAGCATGGCGAGGTTGGTCTTTCCGCAGGCGCTGGGAAACGCAGCCGCCACGTAGGTCTTTTCGCCTTCGGGATTCTCGATCCCGAGAATCAGCATGTGTTCGGCGAGCCAGCCCTCATCGCGCGCGATGTTGGAAGCGATACGAAGCGCGAAGCATTTTTTGCCGAGCAGCGCGTTGCCGCCGTAGCCCGACCCGTAGGACCAGATTTCGCGGGTTTCGGGGAAATGCACGATGTACTTTTCGGGATTGCAGGGCCACGGCACATCGACCTGCCCCGGTTCGAGCGGCGCGCCCACCGTGTGCATGCAGGGCACGACGCGCTTGATATCTTTATCGATCTCGCGGAAGACCTGCAGACCGATGCGAGCCATGATGCGCATATTCACGACGACATATGGCGAATCCGTGAGTTGTACGCCGATCTGCGACATGGGGGAATCGATGGGGCCCATGCTGAACGGCAGCACATACATGGTGCGCCCGCGCATGGAGCCATCGAAAAGGCTCTTCAGCTTGCGTCGCATTTCGAACGGATTCACCCAGTTGTTCGTGGGTCCGGCGGCATCGCGCGAAAGCGAACAGATAAACGTGCGATCCTCGACCCGCGCGACATCGTTGGCGTCCGAACGGGCGTAATAACAACCGGGCCAGAGATCCTGGTTCAGTTTGATGAACGTGCCGCTCTCGACCATCTGCGCGCAAAGCGCGTCATATTCCTGTTGCGATCCATCCACCCAGTGGATCGAAGCGGGCTGGGTGAGCTGGGCCATCTTCTCGACCCACCGGCGGAGGTGCTTGTTCCGGCTCAGCGGGATCGAGGTATTCCGGGTTTCGGGTTCTGCGACGGTAGGCTGCATAGGCGGGTTCCGGTAGTCCTTAAAAATATCAGACGGTCGAATTCTTCAGCTCAGCGTGACGCGGCGCCAGACTTTGCCCACGTGAACCAGGATTTCGCCCAGCCCTGCCGCGGAGTAGACGAGTTCCGTGACGCGTACGCCGTTAATCTCCACCGCGCCGGCTTTGCGTTTGCGGCCCGCCTCCGTGACGGATTCAACGAGGCCCGTGCGAGCGATCAGCTTATCGACGTTGAGGCCGCCCGGTCCGGCGACGCCTTCCGGAAGCGGTACCGTCGGGATATCGGAAGGGACTTCCTTCTGGCGCACTTCGCGGTTGAACTTTTCCGCCGCATCCGCCGCGGCCATGGGGGAG
>DASZUZ010000952.1:0-3035 GCA_035547415.1 Bryobacteraceae bacterium
ATGATGGCCAGTCAGGGAGGAGGCGCCGTCATTACGATCAGCTCGGTGCTGGCCAATATCCCTCAGGTGAACTCCTCGCCGTACAACGGTGCCAAAGCGGCAGTCAACCAGATGACAAGAACGTGGGCGCTCGAACTCGCGCGGTACGGCATTCGCGTGAACGCCATCGAGCCGGGCTGGATCGACACGCCGGGGGAGCGGAATTTCGCCACGGAGGATCAGATCCGGGCGGAAGGCGCGAAGCTTCCGCTGGGCCGGCTCGGACGGGCGCGGGAGATCGCGAAGGCGGTCGCTTTCCTCGCCTCCGATGACGCGTCGTATATCACCGGCTCCATCCTCCTGGTGGATGGAGGCATCTCTCTGGTTCGTTAAGGAAAGTCCGTTCGGGAAATGAGATACTGGCGGCTGGGGACGCGAATACACTTGGGGGGCTGTCGGCGTTGATGGAATCCGAGGCGCAGTGGTTTGCTCTGGCCGTTGTTCCGAGGAAAGAAAAAATAACGGCCCAAACGCTCCGGGCAAAGGGATATGAAGATTTCCTGCCCAGCTACACGGTTCGCCGCCGCTGGTCGGACCGGATGAAAAATGTCGAATTCCCGTTGTTCCCCGGATACGTTTTCTGCAGGTTTGACGCGAAGGTCCGGCTGCCGATCCTCAAAATTCCCACGGTCATGTCAGTTGTCGGCCTTGGTAAGACTCCCGAACCGATCCCGGACCATGAAATCGGCGCCCTGCAGGCGGTTTGCAAAGCGGGTGTCCATGCGATTCCCTGCCCTTTCCTCACGGCCGGAGCCAAAGTTCGGATCAATGAGGGACCGCTGGCGGGGGTCGAGGGAATCCTGATCGAAGCGAACGACACGCGGCTGGTTCTGTCGATTACGCTGCTGCAGCGCTCCGTGTCAGTGGAAGTCGATCGTGACTGGATCGCTCCGGTCCGCATCTACCGCGAGTTCTGATTCCGGGAACCCTTTCGACTCGCCTTGCATCCTCATTAGTTATACTGCTATACAAGGACGGTCCGTACCCGGCATGCCCCTCAAACGACGGTCTTTTTTCTTTATCCCACTGCTGGTTCTCCTCTGTGCGCTGATCGGCGGGATCTACGGTCCCAAAGTTCAGGTCGCCTCCGCTGCGTCGTCCGACGACGACGTGAAGTCGGGCCTGCAGCAGTTCACCAGAGTGTATTCGACGGTCGAGCAGAACTTCGCCGATCCGGTGAGCCCGGATAAAGCCATCTACAAGGGCGCGATTCCCGGCATGCTGCGCACGCTCGATCCCCACTCGAACTTCTTCGACCCGAAAGATTTCGAGGGACTGCGCGAAGATCAGCGTGGACACTACTACGGAGTCGGCATGTCCGTCGTCGGACGCAACGGCAAGACGATCGTTGTCGCGCCGTTCGTCGGTTCGCCGGCGTATAAGGCTGGTCTGCGCCCCGGTGACGTCATCGTCGAAGTCAACGACAAGAGCACCGACGGGCTCGATTCCACGAAGGTCGCGGATCTGTTGAAGGGCCCCAAAGGTACTCCCGTCCAGATCAAGGTCACCCGCGAGGGCTACGACAAGCCGGTGGTCTTCAATATTGTTCGGGATGAGATCAGTCGCAAGAGCGTGCCTGAGGCTTTCCGGCTGAAGCCCGGCGTCGGCTACGTGCGCATCGAACAGTTCAACGAGACGACCGGCCGCGAATTTGAAGACGCGCTGAAAGATCTGGACGAAGACAACCTGAAGGGCCTCGTGCTCGATCTGCGCGGTAACCCCGGCGGCTTGCTGACGGAAGCGGTCTCGGTCGCGGACCACTTGCTTCCGAAGGGCGACGTGATCGTCTCGCACAAGGGTCGCAGCGCTCCCGAACGAATTTATACGGCCCGCTCCGGCAACCATGGCCGTGCTTATCCGATCGTCGTCATTGTCAATCGCAATTCCGCGAGCGCTGCGGAAATCGTCTCCGGCGCGCTGCAGGATCACGACCGCGCCTGGATTCTGGGCGACAATACCTTCGGCAAAGGTCTGGTTCAGACGGTGTTTCCGCTGATCGAGAACACGGGCCTCACACTCACCACGGCAAAGTACTACACGCCGAGCGGACGGCTGATCCAGCGCGATTACAGCCACGTATCGTTTTTCGATTACTACTACCGCAACAACACGGCGACGCGGAATCTGTCGGACGTCAAGATGACCGACAGCGGACGGACCGTCTACGGCGGCGGCGGCATTTCTCCGGACGAGAAATTCACACCGGAAAAGCTCACACAATTCGAATCCGAACTCCTGATCAAGTTCGCCTTTTCAGAATTCACGCGTCACTTCTTCGCGGTTCATCGCGACAAACTGCCGCAGGGCTGGACGGTCGACACGAAGACGATGGACGAATTCCATCAGTTCCTCCTGAACCAGAAGATCGAGTTCACGGAAGCGGACTTCACCAGAGACTACGAGAAGGTCCGTCGCCGTCTGCAGGCTGAAATCTACAAGACGGCTTTCAGTGTGGACGAAGCGATGAAGTACGATACGAAGACCGACCCGGAAGTGGAAGCTGCCATGAACGCGCTGCCGAAAGCGCAGGCGCTGCTGAACACCGCACACAAAATTATTGTCGAGAGGATGAAAAAGTAGTTTCTCCCGCACAGATCGCGGTACTGGACGCAGGCGGTCAGTACTGTCACCTAATTGCCCGTAAGATTCGGGACCTCGGTGTTTCCACCGAGGTTCTCCCGAGCGAAACCTCCGTCGAAAATCTGCGGCACTGCCGGGGCGTTATCGTCTCGGGAGGACCGAGCAGCGTTTACGACAACTCGAGTCCGAGGATCGAAGAATCGGTTCTCACGACCGGCAAGCCCGTACTGGGCATCTGTTACGGCCAGCAACTGATCGCATACCTGTTGGGCGGAACGGTCCGGAAAGGCGATAAAGGCGAGTTCGGCCTGGCTGTTCTCGATGTTGCTTATCCCGGGTCGCAGATCCTGCGGGGCGTCAGCGAGCATCAGCAGGTCTGGATGTCGCATCGCGACGTGGTCTCTGTTCCGCCCGCC
>DASZUZ010000953.1:0-5500 GCA_035547415.1 Bryobacteraceae bacterium
GGCGTATGCCCCAGGCGTTTCGCGTCCGTTCCGAACCGCTCGACGAGATCGTCTTCGAGCGAAACGACGAATCGCGAACTGCCCGGATCCCCTTGCCGTCCGGCGCGACCGCGCAACTGGAAGTCGATCCTTCGGCTCTCATGCCGGTTCGTGCCGATCACGTGGAGCCCGCCGAGTTCCGCCACGCCTTCGCCGAGGCATATGTCAGTGCCTCGCCCGGCCATGTTGGTCGAGATCGTGACCGCGCCGCGCAGTCCAGCCTGCGCGAGGCGTCCCGTTCTGTGGACGGTCCGGATCTCTTCGAGCAGCATCTGCTCTTTCTCTCGTCGCGTCCGGAACACCAGATCGGGATGATCGATGCGGATCACCGGCCGGTTGGTGGGTATCACGGCGACGTCGAGCGCGTAAATCCGTCGCAGTTCATCCGCCTGCGTCGCGGCAGTGCCGGTCATTCCGCACACCCGCGGATACAGCGCGATCAGGTTCTGCAGAGTGATCGACCCCAGGATGCGGCCCTGCGTCTTCCGCGCGACGCCTTCCTTTACCTCGATCGCGGTGTGCAGTCCCGCGGGCCAGCGGCGGTCCCGCGCAACCCTGCCTTTGAATTCGTCTACCGATTCGATCGCTCCGTTCTTCACGATGTAATCGACGTCCCGGCGCAGCAGCGCGCGCGCGTGCAGCGCATCCTGCGCGGCGCTCAACAGTGAAAGGTTTTCGCGCGCGAATAAATTACCGCACTGGAAGCCGCGCTCCACTTCGCGAATTCCGGCGTCCGTCAACGATACGTTGCGGGAGTTCTCTTCGATCGTGAAATGCCAGCCGTGGCGCAGCCTGGCGACAATGCAGCAGGCGCGGACGGCAAGCTGCTCGTCTTCCTGCTCGCCGCCCGCGATGACCAGTGGAATACGAGCTTCGTCGATCAGGATGGAATCGGCTTCGTCGATCAGCGCCGCGGCGAAAGGACGATGGACCTGATCCTCGCTCCGAAGGGCAAGCTGATCCCGCAGGAAATCGAAGCCGACTTCATTGGCGGTCGCGTAAGTAATATCCGCCGCATAGGCGCGACGGCGCTCCCGCGCTGAAATCCCCTGTTGAATGGCCGAAACCGTAAAGCCGAGTTTTCGGTAGATTTCCCCCATCCACGCGGCGTCCCGGCGCGCAAGGTAATCATTCACTGTCATGACGTGCACGCCCTGGCCCGACTTTGCGAACCAGATCACGGCGGGCACGGCGGTCAGCGTCTTGCCTTCGCCGGTCTGCATCTCAGCGATCTGGCCGCTCGCCAGCGCGAGTGCGCCCGCCAGCTGGACATCGAACATCCGCAGTCCGAGCGCGCGTTCGGCGGTCACGGCGGTCACCGCGATGACCTCGTTCAGGTCATGCGACTCAAGGCAGATGGAGCGTAGTTCCTCTTCGCTTGACGCTGCCCACTGCAGGCGCAAGCGGTTGATAGCGGCAACGGCGTCCTGTTCCGCGGATGTCCGCGAGAACAGTGCCCGTATGAATCGGCGCATTTTGCCTCTCCTTTTTATTCCGTTCGCTGAGATGGAAACGCTTCAGCCGACGGAAGGAGGAGGCCGTTGAAAGCGGCCGGTGCTGTCGATGCGGTTTGTCGCGCCTCGCACGCCCCTGATGACAGAACGGGCGATCGTCTGACAAAACGACGAAATGCGCCGGCGCAGTGGCGCGGATCGTTGTTCGCGGGCAGCGGCATCCAGAACAAACTGGCTATGGAGTGGACGTTCCCCCGCGAACGGCGCCGCGCTGCGCGCCGGCTGGACGGCGGAAAGAGCGCCGATCGAAAGGATCGCGGCCAGCAGCCAGATAAGTCTTCGGGTCCGCACTGGCTCCGATTGTAACGCCGGCGGCCCGTGCCTCGCCGTGATACCACATCATTATGCCCGCGCGTCGCTTCTGGCCTCGTCTCGCCTTCGCGCTGCTTCTGCCCGCCCTCGCGCGTCCCGAAGCAGTCGAATACAGCCATCGGGTCTGGCGTACGGACGACGGGCTTCCCCAGGACCGCGTGCAGGCCATCACGCAGACTCCCGACGGATATCTCTGGATCGGCACCTCCGAAGGTCTGGCGCGTTTCGACGGCGTTCGCTTCGCCGTATTTGACCGCTCGAACACCGCGGCGATCGCCGATAACAGCATTCTTTCGCTGCAAGTCGCGCGCGACGGATCGCTCTGGGTCGGTACCGAAGGCGGCGGTCTGCTGCATTACGAGAAGGGCGTATTTCGGGCTTTCGGCCAGAAGGAAGGCTTGACGAACGGCTTCGTTCGGGCGATTCATCTGGACCGCGCCGGAACCCTGTGGGCCGGAACCGATCATGGCTTCTTCCGCTACGCCAGCGGCCGCTTCACGCGCCTGGACGGCACGCCGGAAATTCCATTTGTTTCCGTGTATTCGATTGTGGAAGACCGGGGCGGGAAGATGTGGCTTGCGAGCGCCGCGGGCCTGCTCGCGGTTGAAGGCGGATCTCTTCGGAAGATCACCTGCGATGGCGCCCGCGCGCGGTCTTCGGGTCTCACGGTTGCGATGTTGCGCGAGGGATTGCTGGCGGATGCATGCGGCGCGCCCGATTTCGCCTTACCCGAAGCGCGGATCAGTTCGCTTCACCGGGACACATCGGGAAATCTCTGGATCGGCACGACCGGCGAAGGTCTGATCTCCGTGCCGGCGGGGCGGGCGGCGATGGCCCATCGCGCTCCTTCTTTCCTGCCGGATAACACCATTCTGGTCCTGTTCGAGGACCGTCAGCACAACATCTGGGCAGGCGCGCAGGATGGCCTGCTGCGTCTCAGCCGTACGGCGGTGACTACCATCGCGGCGGCTCAGGGTCTGTCGGATGACAACGTTTCGACCACTTACGAGGACCGCGAAGGGCGGTTGTGGATCGTCACATTCTCCGGACAGGTTTACAGGCTCAAGGGAACGACGCCGGAGCGGTACTCCCTTCCGCCGCCAGCGCGGGATCTGCGAATCCGAACCGTTTTCGAAGCCCGCAACGGCGATTTCTGGTTCGGCGCGAGCGGGGCGGGCCTCGTCCGTCTGTCTCACGGAAAAGTTGCTCGTTACACGAAGAAAGAAGGTCTTCGCAGCGACTCGGTCCGGCAGATCTTCGAGGACTCCCGCGGCGCCTTCTGGATCGCGACCAGCAGCGGCCTGAGCCGCTGGGATGGAGCGGGCTTCACCAATTACTACCTCGAAGAGGGTCTTTCTTATCCGAGCGTCCGATGCCTCGCCGAATCGCCGGAGGGCGACGTCCTCGTGGGAACCGACGCTGGTCTGAACAGGATTCGCGACGGACACATCGTCAATGACCCCGCATTCGCCAGTCTCCGGCAGGAGAAGATCTGGTCTTTGCTTGTGGACGGGAAAGACCTCTGGCTGGGGACCCGCGGCGGAGGTCTGATTCTGATCCGAAGGGGAAAGCTCACGAGATTCACTACGCGCGAAGGGCTCGTGAGCAATTCGATTTACCAGATTCTCGATGATCGCCGCGGGCGGCTCTGGATGAGCAGCCCCACCGGGGTCTTTTCGGTTCGCCGCGATGAACTGAACGCGACGGCGGCCGGCAAGCCCGCTCCGCTTCACGCCGTCGCGTACGGAACGCCGGACGGAATGCCGACGAGCCAGATGTACGGCGGCATTCAGCCGGCCGGCTGCCGGCGGTCCTCGGGTGAACTGTGGTTTCCGAGCGTGCTCGGTGCGGTCATGGTGGATCCCGGCCGCCAGCCCGAACGGCGCCCGGCCCCGGTCCTGATCGAAAGCGTTTCGGCCGGCGACGTGTCGCTTCCGATCTCGAAGGAGGTCGTAATCCCTTCCGGCCGCAGCAGGCTGCAGATCGATTTCACGGCATGCGATCTGATCGCGCCGCAGCGCGTGAGCTTCCTGTACCGGCTCGAAGGCTTTGACGAGTCATGGACAAGGGCAACGCGTCCGCGCTCCGCCTTCTATTCGAACCTTCCGCCGGGACATTACCGGTTCCGGGTAGTGGCTGATGCCGGCGGTGTTCCAGGCGCGTCTTCGGAAGCGTCCATTGCGATCTATTGGAAACCGGCGTTTTATCAGACCGTCTGGTTTTATGCTCTGCTGGGGGCGCTGGTGATCTGCTGCGCCTGGGGCGGCATGTGGATTTATGCGCGGCAGACCAAAGCCCGTTATTCCCTGCTGCTGAGCGAGCGCACGCGCCTCGCGCGCGAGATGCACGACACGGTGATTCAGGGCTGCGTGGGCGTATCCACGCTGCTCGACGCGGCGGCGCGATACCAGCGTTCAAATCTCGCCGAGGCGTCGAGTCTCCTGGCGCAGGCTCGCATGCATCTCAAGGCCACTCTCGAAGAGGCGCGCCAGGCGGTGTGGGATCTCCGGCACTCCAGCCCCGATCAGTCGTCGATTCATCACCTGTTCGACCTGGCGCGGAAACTCGGGAACGACCACGGCGCGAATGTGAGCACGGAGATCGAGGGCGAACGCCTTCCGCTCGACCCCGCGACCGGCCGCGCCCTGCTGCTCGTGGGCCGCGAGGCGCTGCGGAACTCGGTCGCGCACGCAAACCCGGCTAAAATCTCGGTGCGGGTTTCCTTCGGGAATGCCGGAGTTCAAATGGAGGTCCGCGACGACGGCCATGGCTTCGACGTGGAACGTGCCTCGCGCGAGTCGAACGGCCACTTCGGAATCATTGGCATGAGGGAGCGGGTGGAGCAGCTTGGCGGCGCATTTTCGTTGCGGAGCCAGCCAGGGGCCGGTACGATCGTGACGGTGGCGCTGCCCGCGCAGGGCGCGCCGGATCAGAATTCGACGATACCGCGCTGAAGCGCCGCTACTGCCGCTTGCGTACGATCGCTGACGTTCAGCCGGCTCAGCAGAATGTTCACGTGCCACTTCACAGTGGCTTCCGTGATTCCCAGCGACTCCGCAATGCCGCGATTGCTCAGGCCCTTGACGATCAGGTTCAGAATCTGCAGTTCGCGCTCGGTGAGTTCGGAATTCGGGGGCCGATTCGCCAGCGATTCGAGCACCGGTTGCGGAAGATATCGCAGGCCCGCGTGGACGTTTCGGATGGCGTCCAGTAACTCGGTATCCGGCATCCCTTTCAGCAGATAGGATTTTGCGCCCGCCTTCAGCGCGCGGTGAATATCTTCGTCGCCCTGATACGTCGTGAGCACGATAAACGCGGCGGCTGGCGTGAATCGGCGAATCGCCCGGATCGCCTCCACGCCGCTCATCACGGGCATCCGGAGATCCATCAGCGTCACATCGGGCTGCTGTTCGCTGTGGATCTGCACGGCCTGGGCGCCGTTAAACGCCTGGCCCACGACCCGCATCCCGGGCTCCGTCTCGATGATGGCGGCGAGTCCCCGGCACACTACAGGGTGGTCATCCGCGATCAAAACCCGGATTTTGTCTGAGCGAATCGGCATGCAAGACGCCAATTCTATACCGGACCCTCTTTTAACCCAACCAAAGAATGGTGATTGCGAAGCCCGGATCTGA
>DASZUZ010000954.1:0-2389 GCA_035547415.1 Bryobacteraceae bacterium
ACCGCCGGCCCTATCAAACTGCTGGATGGGCTTCTCCGCGGACCGTTTCTGGTGATGAACGGCGACATTCTCACCAAACTTGATTTTCGCGTCCTGTATGACTTTGGCGCTGCCCAGGACGCCATGTTGACGGTTGGAACAAAAATCATCACCACCCCGTTCCGGTTCGGAAACGTGATTGTCGATGAAACCAACGCGATCGTTCACGTCGATGAAAAACCGGACTTCAAACTCGAAATTCTCGCCGGCATCTACTGTATGCAGCCTGCGATCCTGGACTTCATCCCGCCGGATACCTATTTCGGGATCGACATGCTGATCAAGAATCTCCTGGCGCAGCAGAAACGGATTGCCCGTTTTCTGATCGAGGACTATTGGCTGGATATAGGCCAGGTAGAGGACTACAGCCAGGCCCGAAGTCTTTACGAACAGAATTTCGCCTGACAGGGGCTTGACGCATTTGATACCAGTCATCGGTCTGGGCGCCGGCGGTCACGCCAAAGTTGTGATCGATATTATCCGGCGCGCCGGGATTTACGAAATTATCGGCCTGCTCGACCCCGATCCGGGCAAACGCGGCGAAACCTGGTTTGACCTCCCCGTGCTGGGCGACGACGATGTGCTTCAGTCAGAGACCCTCCCCGCGCGCCACTTTTTCATGGGACTTGGAACCACGGGCGCTTCAACAGTGCGCGCCCGGCTGTACCTCCGCGCCGTCAGCCTGGGATTCCATCCTGCTTCTGCGATTCATCCACAGGCGGTCGTTGCCGGAGATGTCATCCTGGGCAGCGGACCGACAATAATGGCTGGCGCAATCATCAATCCCGGCGCTCGCATTGGCGATAATGTCATCGTCAATACCGGAGCCATCGTCGAACACGACTGCGAAATCCGCGATCACGTCCATATAGCGCCTGGCGCCAGGCTGGCCGGCAATGTCCTTGTCGAGACCGACGCGCATATCGGGATTGGCGCCACCGTGCTTCAGGGCATTCGTATCGGTGCTGGCAGCACTGTCGGCGCCGGCGCCGTCGTCATTCGCGACGTTCCTCGCGGGGCCGTTGTCGTCGGTGTGCCCGCTCGGGCGCTTCGCGCTACCGTACCGGAAAATCAGCTTCAACCCGATCGAACTTAATGAATTCTCACGTGAAACGAATCATTCCCCTCTCTGAGCCGTTGCTCTCCGGCAACGAAGGAATTTATGTGAAGGAGTGCCTGGACACGAATTGGGTGTCCTACCGCGGCTCTTTCGTCGACCGCTTCGAGAAAGATCTGGCTTCGCGTTGCGGCGCCCGATTTGCCGTGGCGACGAATAGCGGCACCGCCGCGCTTCATGTTTCACTCTTGTTGGCCGGAGTGAAGCCCGATACCGAAGTTGTGATGCCTGCGATCACTTTTGTGGCTCCGGGCAATGCTGTTCGTTACTGCGGAGCCTGGCCGGTCTTTGTGGATATTCAGGAGACTGACTGGCAATGGGACGTCGCCAAACTTGCTGACTTCCTCCGCGAAGGATGCGAGACGCGGGGCGGAGCGCTGTACAACCGGACTACCGGACGCCAGGTTTCCGCCCTGATGCCGGTTCATCTGCTCGGCGACATGTGCGACGTCGATGCCGTTGCTGAATTGGGGCAGCGCTATGGCTTACCGGTGATCGAGGATGCCGCGGAATGTCTGGGTGCGACTTACAAAGGGCGCGGTCTTGCGGCGCCCGTTCACGCTCTGGATCCGTCCCGGCGTTTTGTCGCCAGCAGCTTCAACGGCAACAAAATTGCCACCACTGGCGGGGGCGGTGTTATCTTTACCGACGATTCCGCCATGGCCGCGCGCGCGCGGCATCTGACCACTACGGCAAAATCCGGAGATCTGGAATTTTTCCACGACGAACTCGGCTATAATTACCGGCTCACCAATGTTGCCGCGGCCATCGGCGTGGCTCAGTTGGAACGACTGGACGAGTTTATCGCAATCAAGCGGGCACATGCGGATCTGTACCGTACTGCCTTTGAAGGACAAGCGGGAATTGCGCCCAACCCGGAATCCGAACATGGGCGTGCCATCTTCTGGCTCTATACGATTCTCCTCGACGGTCCATCGCTGCCAGTAATCCGGGAACTGAACGAGCGCGGAATCGGATCCCGTCCAATCTGGACGCCGCTCTACGATTTGCCCGAGTTTGCGGGTCGGTGTATGACCTGGAAATGCGAGTTCGCGCCCCGCTTCCATCAGCTGGCGGCCTCTCTGCCGTCCAGTGTCGGGTTGGTCGAAACCGACCTTCGGGAAGTGGCGGCCGCTGTTCTGGACGTTATCCGAAAACGAACTTAGAACGGCGGCGCTTCGCTTCTGAAGAACGGATCCGGGAGGCGCTTCTCGTCTGCGAGGATGAGAAGCG
>DASZUZ010000955.1:0-2598 GCA_035547415.1 Bryobacteraceae bacterium
CTGATGGACGGATACGGGCACCGCAGCGATCCGTTCTCCGGCGAAGGCGCCATGCACACGGGCATCGATATCTCCGCGCCAATGGGAACCCCGGTGAAGGCGACCGCGGATGGCATCGTCATGCACGCCAGCTGGAACTCCGGCTATGGGCGCTGCGTGATCGTTGACCACGGCAACGGTTATTACACCCTTTACGGGCACCTCTCCCGGATTGATGTCATCGACGGCCAGGAAATCCGGCAGGGCGAAGTCGTTGGCCGCGTCGGTACCACCGGCCGGTCCACCGGACCTCATCTCCATTACGAAGTCCGCCTTCGGTCAACTCCCATAAATCCGTATCGGTTCCTCGCGAAATCCGCCGCCAGCCAGATTGCGCATAACGACTTCCCATTCTGACGCGGAAGTTATAGAATCTCGTCCATGAAACATCTGTGGGTTCGCGTGGCCGCACTGGGAGTGGCGGCGATTCTCCTGACGGCGGCGTACCGGCGCACGGAGCAGTCTTCCGTTATGGCCGATGCGGCGCAGGCCTTCCTGAACTCGCTGTGGTCTGACCAGAAAGCCAAGGCGACCTACAAATTCGAAGATGACGAGCGCTTCGACTGGCACTTCATCCCGAAACTTCGCAAAGGGCTCTCCTTCGGTGAAATGCAGCCCTTCCAGCAAAAGCTGGCGACCGCGCTCCTCGCATCCGGCCTGAGCCAGCAGGGGCTGATCAAGGCGGAAACGATCATGAGTCTCGATCAGGTTCTCCTGTTGCTCGAGCAGGGCGCGGGACCCAACCGTCGCGATCCCAATAATTATTACGTGACGATCTTCGGCACGCCCTCCGCGACAGGCACATGGGGTTATCGCGTGGAAGGCCATCACCTCAGCCAGAACTATACGATCGTCAACGGAAAGATCGCCGACTCGCCAAGCTTTTTCGGCTCCAATCCGGCGGAAGTTCGCGTCGGTCCCCGCAAAGGCCTGAGAGTCCTCGCGGCGGAAGACGATTATGGCTACGATCTGATCGATTCGCTCGACAATTCGCAGAAGGAAACCGCGGTTGTCGATAAGACAGCTTACAAGGACATCATCTCCTTCAACTCTCGCAAAGCCGCGCTGAGTGGTCAGCCCAACGGCCTGCAGGCGTCGAAAATGAACGCTGCCCAGTACGACAAGCTGATGGCCCTCATCGAAGTTTATGCCGATAACATGCCCGAGCAGATCGCGCAGCACCGCATGGAGATGGCGAAAAAGCAGCCAAAAGACGCGACCTACTTCGCGTGGTCCGGCGTCACCCAGCGCGGTGGCCCTCACTATTACCGCGTACAGACACCCGCGTTCCTGATCGAACTGGATGAAACGCAGGACAACGCCAACCACATCCATTCAGTGTGGCGGGACTACGAGAACGACTTCGGCCTCGATCTGCTCAAGATGCACTATCAGGCAAGCCACAACGTAAAATAAAGGGCGTGCCCGGCTCTTCGCTTTCCAGGCGAGATTTCGTCGCGTTGGCCGTAGCCGGGCGCCTCTCCGGACCGGAGTGGAAAAGGTATGCCGATCCGGCGACCGACCTCGACGTCATCCGGCTTACAGACCCCACTTTCGCGAGTGGGATGACGGCTTCCCATCTTCGGCAGTTCACCCGGCGCAGCGATGCGCTCCTGTACTGGAGCGAGCGGAACGGCGGACGGCAGGCCTTTTATCTGGACTTGAAAGCTGGGGAATCCCGGCAACTCACCGAAGCGGAGGCGCTGGAGCCGGCAACTCTTTCGTTTTCGCCGGACGAGCGGGCCCTCTTGTTCTTTGATGGCCCGTCCCTGATGGAAACTCATCTGATGACCTTGCGCAGCCGCGTTCTGTACCGGTTGCCCGAGGGCGCAACGCGCACCGGCATGACCGTCACCGGCGATGGGTCTGTCGCGTTTGCGGAATGCGTTAACGGCCGATCCCGGATCGTACGCGTGAGCCGCCAGCGTGCCTGGCCGATATCCCACAGCGACGCTGCTGTCGACTGGATTATGGCGAGGCCGCGCCATGCGCAAATCGCCTTTCAGTCAGCCGGCGCGGTCTGGCTTGTGAATAACGACGGTTCCGCGAAGCGTCAGCTCAGGATGGCGTCAGGCCAGACGGGGAGGACGGTATGGGCTCCTTCGGGACGTACACTGCTCTACCTGCACATCCCCGACGACCCGAAGCAGTTGATCACACTGCGTGAACTGGCGCCCGACGAAAACACCGATAAGCAAATCGCGCGGACCAGCCAGTTCGCCTCAGTTGCGCCGAATGGTGACGCGTCGGTATTCACGGGCGCCAGTCGCAGCAAAGCGTCGGCTTACGTGTTGATTCTTCTGCGGGTCACGCGGCGGGAACTGACCCTTTGCGAACATCACGCCTCCGATCCGCGGATGGTCTGCCCTGTGTTCTCTCCGGACAGCCAGAGTATCTTTTTTGTCAGTGACCGGCACGGAAAATCGGCCGTTTACCGTGTGCATGTCGAGAAGTTCGTCGAGGCGACAGGCGATGAGCAGGGCTAAATAACATCGCGCCATATACTTGTTTCCGTGAGGCGAGAGTTTATCGCGGGCATCGTTCTCGCGTGCGGGTTTC
>DASZUZ010000956.1:0-2702 GCA_035547415.1 Bryobacteraceae bacterium
ATTGACGTCGAACCGATAGAGTTCGCCGTCCGTGGGCAGGTCGATACGGGCCTGCCGCTGGATGTTGAAAACAACTCGCGTCGCGTCCTCGCGCGCCTGCTCGCTCGGCAGAGCGGCGAGCCAGTCCGGGATGGGATAAGAGCCAACCGTGGTGGTCAGAATCACACGGACATTCTATACACTAAGGGCAAATGCCCGATCAGGAAATCGCGACCCTCGGCGGCGGATGCTTCTGGTGCCTCGAAGCCGTTTACCGGGAAACGGAAGGGGTAACTTCCGTCGTGTCCGGCTACATGGGCGGACGCACCACGAATCCCACCTATAAAGAGGTGTGTTCCGGGCGTACCGGTCATGTCGAGGTCGTCCAGATCGCTTTCGATCCGGCGGCGATCTCGTACCGCGAGATCCTCGAAATCTTCTTCGTGATTCACGATCCGACGACGCCCGACCGGCAGGGCAACGACATCGGAACACAGTACCGGTCCGTCATCTTCTATCATTCGCCGGAGCAGAAGGCGACCGCGGAGGAGACAATCCGGCAATTGACCGCGGAAAAGGCCTTCGACGATCCGATCGTGACAACGGTGGAACCGGCGCCGCCGTTCTGGCCCGCCGAGGTGTACCACCAGGATTACTTCGCAAACAATTCGTTCCAGCCGTACTGCGCGTTCGTGGTCGCCCCGAAGGTGGAGAAGTTCCGGAAGACCTTCGCTTCCCGCCGCAAAGCGACGCGCGGCTGAGCGACGGGGTCACACAGTGTGGCCCGGCGGCGTCAGGCAGCGGCGACAGCGAAGCGTTCAATACCGGGGCACAGTTCCGTCCACCGTGAGGCTCCACAGGTCGATTCCCCCGGCCATGCTCTGGCAGTTCTCCACACCCTGACGGCGCAGCCAATCGACCACCGACAGGCTTCGGACGCCATGGTGACAGAAGACCACGAGAGTCGGACCGTCGTCATCCAACTCCTGCAGATGCTGGGGGATAGAGCGCATCGGGATCAATCTTGCCCCCTCGATCCGGGCAATCGCGTGCTCCTGCGGCTCGCGTACATCGATCAGGCGCAAGGACTCGCCGGAATCCATTTTCGCCCTGACTTCGGCGGGCGAAATTTCCATGGGAACGGTATTCGACACGTGACAGTCTAGCAGCCAGCGGGGTCTTTGAAACCCCGGAGTACAAGCGGCACGTCGCTTGCCCTTGGTATACTCAGGTGTTCAATCGTCAATTTTCAGTGGGTTCTTTCTCTATAAAATGAAGTCATTCCGCGCCCTGATTCTGCTGGCCGGCGTAGCGGTAGTGTGCGCTTTCGGGCAAACTCCGGCATTCACCACGGGCCAGGCAGCCCGACTCGTCATCGGACAGAAGAACTTTACGCTGGCCGACTACGGCGCCACCGACCGTCTCATCGGGTCGCCCGCCGGCATCGCCCTCGCGAATGGAGTCTTGTGGGTCACCGACTCCAACCGGCTCGGCTCCACACCGAACAACAACCGCGTTCTCCGGTTCAGCGACGTCAGTACTTACCCCTCGCCAACGGAAGCCCCGGACATTTCCGGAAGCACCTGCGGCGCATGCCGCGGCACGGCAAGCCTGGTGCTCGGGCAGCCCGACTTCGTCACAACCAATCCGAACCTGAGCGCCAACGGATTCCGGGACCCGACAGGCATCGCGACAGACGGCAACGTTCTGGCGATCGCGGATACGGACAACAACCGCATCCTGATCTGGAACCATCTGCCAACAGCGAACGGGCAACCCGCGGACGTGGTTATCGGCCAGCCCGATTTCACGCACAACGGTACGTCCGTTCCCCCGACACAGACTTCCCTCCGCGGTCCTCAGGGCCTGTGGATCTACAACGGCCGCCTGTTTGTCGCGGATACGCAGGATAACCGCATCCTGATTTACAACAAAATCCCGACGACCAATAATGCGCCCGCCGACATCGTGGTAGGCCAGGCGGACTTCACGTCTTTCGTGCAGCCGGATCTGACGTCGAAGCAGCCCATTACGGCGGCGAACAACATGCAGACCCCGGTTTCGGTCACGACGGACGGCACGCGCCTGTTCGTGGCGGATCTGGGCCAGAACCGCATTCTGATTTTCAATTCCATTCCGACGGCGAACGGCGCGAGCGCCGACGTGGCGCTCGGACAGCCAGATCTCGTTTCGTCTGTCGAAAACAACAGTTCCTCGACGCCGGTCAACCCTACTCTTGACAGCGTCAACAATCCGGAGGGTGTCACGCCGGTTCTTTGCCAGTCCAATGCAACCGACAGCGCCGGCACAGCAACCTTCCCGACGCGGTGCGCCGCGACTCTTTCTTTTCCGCGCTTCGCTCTTTCCGACGGCACGCGACTTTTTGTCGCCGACGGCGGTAACGATCGCGTCCTGATCTACAACACGATCCCGACGAAAAGCGGCGTTCGCGCGGACGTGATTCTGGGACAGCCCGACGAGTACAGCGACAATACGGGCGACAATCCGGACGGAGCCAACGCATTCCAGACGCCGACGGCTCTTGCCTGGGACGGCACAAATCTCTACGTCAGCGACGGATACAACCGCCGCATCGTGGTGCATTCGATGGGCGTGCCGAACGTGCCGCTCAACGGCATCCGCAACGCGGCGAGTCTTGAAATTTACGCGCTCGGCAGCGTGACGATCGCGGGTTCCGTCCAGGCAAAGGACACCGTCACCAT
>DASZUZ010000957.1:0-3111 GCA_035547415.1 Bryobacteraceae bacterium
TGCCGGGCATCGGTGAGGTCTACATTCCGCAGGACATGAATTATCCCGCCGTTCGCCTGGACGTGGACCGCGTGCACGCCGCTGAACTCGGGCTCACGCAGAAAGAGATTGTAGACAACGTGATCACCGCGCTCAATTCGAATACGATGATCGCGCCGAACTACTGGGTGGACCACAACACAGGAAACGATTACTTCCTGACCGTGCAGTACTACGAAAACGGACCGGCGGCGATCCACGATTTTCCGGATCTCCAGAACATTCCTCTGCGAGCGCCCAATCTCGAACATCCGACCATGCTGGGCAATGTGGTTAAGATCGTGAATGCCGTCTCGCCGACGGAAATCGATCACTATCAGATCCAGCGCGTGGCCGACGTCTACGTCACGCCCGCCGGCGAAGACCTGGGCAAGGTCAGGGACCGGATCGACCGACTGATCGGCGACATGAAGTTTTCCGGAAGCATGCGCGTCAATCTTCGGGGCATGGTCCAGGGAATGCGGGCTTCATTCACGAGTTTCGCGATCGGGCTTTCCCTTTCCGTGGTGCTTCTGTTTCTTATTCTGGTTGCGCAATTCCGATCTTTCAAAGATCCGTTCCTGATCATGCTCGCAATTCCGATGGGCTTCATCGGCGTGCTGATCATCCTGCCCGCCACGCACACCACGCTGAACGTGATGTCTCTGATGGGGATTCTGATGCTGGTCGGCGTGGCGGCTTCGAACAGCATTCTGATCGTGGAGTTCGCTCACCGCCTGGAGGAGCAGGAACATTCGGTGCTCGACGCGGTGATCACGTCCTGCCGCGTGCGGTTGCGTCCGATTCTGATGACTTCGCTCGCCACCATCATCGGCATGGTCCCGATGGCCTTGAAACTCGGAACAGGCAGCGAGCAGTATGCGCCGCTGGCCCGCGCGATTATCGGCGGGCTTACCGCATCGGTCCTGCTGACCGTGTATATCGTCCCGGCCGCGTATCTGCTCGTTTATCGAAACCGGCCCGCGGCGGGCTGAAGCGCAATCCGTGAGGCTCCGATGTCCCGGTTTTCCATCCGCAATCCCTACTTCATCGTCGTTATCTGCCTCGCGCTGGCGGTTATCGGCATCACAAGCCTCGCGCGAATGCCGGTGGATCTTTTCCCGGCGATCAATCTTCCGGAAGTTGTCGTCGCGACTTTCTACTCGGGCATGCCCCCCGAGGACATCGAAACGGACATAACGGATCCGCTGGAGCGATTCTTCACGCTGGCCAGCGGCATCGATCACATGGAGTCGCGATCGCTGCTCGGCGTGAGTATCATCAAAGTCTTTTTCCAGCCCGGAACGGACGCCGACGCGGATGTGACTGAACTCTCCAATCTCGCGCTGGCCGACCTGAAGCGCCTTCCGCCAGGTACTCTGCCTCCGGTGGTGTTGAAGTTCGATGCGTCGAGCCTGCCCGTCTGTCTGGTAACCGTCAAGGGCGCGGGTCTCGATGAAACACAACTTCACGACCTCGCGCAGTTTCAGATTCGCAACCAGATCGCGGTGGTCAAGGGCGCGGAAATCCCGCCTCCTTTCGGCGGCAAGTATCGCCAGGTGATGGTCTATGTCGATCCGTATAAGCTGCTGTCGCGACAACTGAGCCTGATGGACGTTGTGGGCGCAGTGAACAGCAGCAATCTGATCCTCCCGGCGGGAGATGTGAGGATCGGATCCAACGACTATTACGTGTATTCGAACAGTCTGGTGAAGCAGGTCGGCGACCTGAATACGATGCCGGTCAGGACGTCAGGCACGCGATGGTCATCCGTGGCCGACATCGGGCAGGCCAAAGACGCCAGCCAGGTACAGTACAACATCGTCCGGGTGGATGGCCAGAGGTCCTCATACATCCCGATCATGAAGCAGGGCGGAGACACGAACACGATCGAGGTGGTGAGTGGCGTGCGTGACCTGCTCAATCATCTGTTCGACGTGCCGCGGCAACTGGTGGCGACTGTCACTTTCGACCAGTCGGTATTCGTGAAAGAAGCCCTGAATACCGTGCTGCACGAGGGCATCATCGGCCTCCTACTGACCAGCCTGATGATTCTGATTTTTCTCGGAAGTCTGCGCGCAACCGCGGCCGTGCTTCTTTCGATACCGCTTTCCGCCGTTGCGACTTTCGTCATCCTCTACATGATGGGCAGCACCGTCAACACGATGATTCTCGGCGGTCTTGCCCTCGCGTTTTCGCGGGTGATCGACAACTCGGTCATCTCGCTCGAAAACATTTATCGCCATCTGGAGATGGGGTCGGCGCCTGCCGTGGCGGCGGCGGAAGGAGGAGCCGAAGTGAATCTTGCGGTTCTGGCCGCAACGCTGGTCGACGTAGTCGACTTTTTCCCGGTCACATTTCTTTATGGCGTGAGCAAGTTTCTGTTTTCGGCCCTGGCTCTCGCGTTTTGTCTTTCCCTGATGGCCTCCTTTGTAGTGGCGATGACGGTAATCCCCCTTTTCTGTTCGCGATTTCTCAGAGGAGAACATCACTCCGAAGCGTCTTTGGAGGAGAACCGTGAAACCGTCGTTCGAAGGCGCTCCTGGGGGGATCGATTCAACCTCTGGTTCAACAGCGCATTCCGG
The DNA here is from genome assembly GCA_035547415.1 of Bryobacteraceae bacterium. GTDB lineage: Bacteria > Acidobacteriota > Terriglobia > Bryobacterales > Bryobacteraceae > BOG-234. Next base: position 2,604 of record DASZUZ010000957.1, read on the forward strand.
CACCTGCTCGATGCCTATGAAGCGCTGGTGCGGCGCGCCCTCCGGCGTCCGGGTCTTACGGTCGCGTTGCTGATGGGTCTGTTTGTCGCCAGTATCGCCATCTATCCCTTGCTGGGGCTCGCTTTTTTTCCGCAGACCGATGCGGGGCAGTTCACGGTAAACGTCAAGGCCCCGACCGGCACGCGGATCGAAGTGACCGAACAGTACGTCGCCAGGCTGGAAGACCTGATCCGCAAGATCGTCCGTCCCGCGGATCTCCGGATGATCGTCTCCAACATCGGCGTCGTGAACGATTTTTCGGCGCTCTACACGACCAATTCCGGCCAATACACGGCGACGATTCAGACGGCGCTGTCGGAAAAGCACTCCACTGACAGCCTCGTCTATATGGATCGCGTCCGGGATGCGATTTCAGCCCAATTTCCAGACCTTCGCGCTTTCTATCAAAGCGGCTCGATGGTCGACGCAATCCTCAACACGGGCATGCCGGCGCCGATTGACGTACAGG
>DASZUZ010000958.1:0-2417 GCA_035547415.1 Bryobacteraceae bacterium
GGATTTACCCTGCTGATCAACTCTGTGGGCTGCCCCGACTGCCGTCCAAAGTATGTCGAGAAACTGCGCGAAGCGCTGAAGCCGGTCGCCCCTTCGTTGTGCGTCGATTGTCAGCGCCGCGCCGAAGTGAATCCTCTGCGCGTCCTCGACTGCAAAGTGCCGGAAGACCAGCCGGCGATCGACAAGCTCCCCACGATCCTCGATAACCTCTGCGAAGTGTGCGCTCCCCACTTTGCGGCCGTGCGAGCGTATCTCCAGGACCGGGGCATCCCGTACGAGGTCAGTCCCCGGCTGGTGCGCGGGCTCGACTATTACATGCGGACCACGTTCGAGGTGATCCACGGCAACCTTGGAGCGCAAAACTCCGTGCTCGGCGGCGGCCGGTATGACGGGCTTGCAGAATCGCTCGGGTCGAATATTCATTCGCCGGGGATCGGCTTTTCAATCGGCGAAGACCGGCTGGTCATGACGGTCGATCAGGCTTCCGATCAACCGCTCGATATCTTCCTTGCGCCTCTGGGCGATGCCGCTCTTCGGCACGCCGGCGGACTCGCACGGGAGTTGCGGCGATCCGGCAGGTCCGTCGAAGTACTGGCGGGCGGGAAGCTGAAACGCGCCATGGAACTGGCGAACAAACTGGGCGCGCGGTATGCGCTCATTCTCGGCGACGACGAAATTGCCGCGGGCGAATACTCGCTCAAGGACATGCAGTCCGGCGAGCAGCGGCGCGTCACACGGGAAGAACTCTTTCAAAACATCCACTAAAGCGAGGCGAAGTGCACAGGTACAGGACTCACACATGCGGCGAACTCAGGCGTACGCACACCGGCGGCGATGTCCGGCTTTCCGGCTGGCTGCGGAATCGCAGAGACCATGGTGGGGTTTACTTTATTGATCTGGCCGACCATTACGGGGTAACCCAGCTTGTCGTTGAACCCGGCACGGAAGTCTACGACCGGATCTCGAGTCTGCCAAAGGAAACCGTGATTCGGGTCGACGGCAAGGTCGTTGCCCGCGAGGACAGCGCTGTCAACCCCGCGATGGCCACCGGCGAAATTGAAGTGCGCATCAGCGACGCGGAAGTACTCGGCACGACCGAGCCGCTTCCCTTCTCCGTGTTTCCGGAACTGCCGGTTCCGGAAGACACGCGGCTCACCTATCGTTTCCTCGATTTGCGGAAATCGAAGATGCACGCAAATATCGTGCTGCGCTCGCGCATCATCGCAAGCATCCGCCGGCGCATGGTGGAACTCGGCTTCACGGAATATCAGACACCGACGCTGACGGCTTCCAGTCCAGAAGGCGCGCGCGATTTTCTGGTACCGGCTCGGCGGCATCCGGGAAAGTTCTATGCACTTCCCCAGGCGCCGCAGATGTTCAAACAGATCATCATGGTGTCGGGATTCGACCGGTATTTCCAGATCGCGCCCTGCTACCGCGATGAAGATGCGCGCGCGGACCGCTCGCCGGGCGAGTTCTACCAACTCGACCTCGAGATGAGCTTTGTGACGCAGGACGATGTTTTCGCGGCCGTCGAGGCTCTGCTCGCCGGACTGTTTCCGGAGTTCGCCCCCCATCGCGTCATGACGCCGATACCGTTTCCCCGGGTAACCTGGGCGGACGCGATGCTGAAGTACGGGACCGACAAGCCCGATCTTCGCAACCCGCTCGTAATCACGGACCTGAGCGCTTTGTTCGCGCAGTCGTCCTTCCGTGCGTTCGCCGGCAAGACGGTCCGCGCGATTCGCCTTCCGAACACAGCGGACCGCTCGCGTTCGTTCTGGGATAAGCTCGAAGAGCAGGCAAAGACGGCCGGTGCCGCAGGCCTGGCGTGGCTGACGGTGGAAGCGGACGGGACATTGAAAGGCCCCGTCGGCAAATTCCTGACGCCGGAAAATACCAAGGAACTGATCGGATCCACAGGGTCGGCAACCGGCGATGCGATCATCATCCTCGCCGATACCGATGTATCGAAGATCTGCCGTATTCTAAGTTCGCTGCGAGATTCGCTAGGCCGGCAGCTCGGTCTGATCGAAGAGAACGTGTATCGGTTCTGCTGGATCGTGGATTTTCCGATGTACGAGGCGAATCCGGAGACAGGCAAGGTCGAGTTCAGCCACAATCCGTTTTCGATGCCGCAGGGCGGGCTCGATGCGCTCAACACGCAGGACCCGTTGACGATCAAGGCATTTCAGTACGACATCGTCTGCAACGGCTACGAGCTTTCGTCAGGCGCCATCCGGAACCACCAGCCGGAAATCATGTATCGGGCGTTCGAGATTGCGGGTTACACGCGCGAAGAGGTCGAATCCAGGTTCAAAGCGTTGATCAACGCGTTGAAGTTCGGAGCGCCGCCGCACGGCGGTATTGCGCCGGGCATCGATCGGATTGTCATGTTGCTGGCGGATGAGCCGAAT